>NZ_JBHWUI010000001.1:0-190085 GCF_042737525.1 Kitasatospora sp. NPDC059973
GCCCGCCACCGCCACCCCGTTCCAGATCTGGGACTCCCCGGGCGGCGCCAACAACACGTGGACCTTCTGGTGCGGGTACCCGCGGGGGGTGGGGCGGGGGGCTCCCCCGCCCCACCCCGAAACCTCCGGGCCCACCGGGAGCCACCGGGGAGCACGACCCACCCGGTGCCGCGGCGCGGCCCGACCAGAATCCCGGTGACCTGGCAGTCGCCCAGGTCACCGGGCGTACGGAAGTCTCGACACCGTACGGGCAAGAGGCGCGGATTCCCGCGCCGGCCGAGTGACAACTCTTGGAGCGCGCACGCCCGGCGGCACTCGAATGCCGACAACACAGCCGTGTGCCAGCTCCGTCCGACCACCAAGGAGATTCTCCGTGCGCAGACGAAGTTCCAGCCGCGGGCACCTGTCCGCAGTACTCACCGCCGTGCTGGCGGTCGTGGCGGCACTGGCGACGCTGGTCGTCGCCAACCCCGCTCAGGCGGCCACCAGCGGCGCCCTGCGGGGCGTGGGTTCGGGTCGGTGCCTCGACGTGCCGAACGCCGGGCAGACCGATGGCACGAACCTGCAGATCTACGACTGCTTCGGCGGGACCAACCAGCTGTGGACGTCGACGGCCGGCAACCAGCTGACCGTGTACGGCAACAAGTGCCTGGACGTTCCGGGCCATGCCACCACGCCCGGCACCAAGGTGCAGATCTGGACCTGTAGCGGCGGTGCGAACCAGCAGTGGCGGGTGAACTCCGACGGCACGATCGTCGGCGTGGAGTCCGGGCTCTGCCTGGACGTCACGGGCGCCGGTACGGCCAACGGCACGGCCGTGGGGCTCTGGACGTGCGGCGGCGGCAGCAACCAGAAGTGGACCGGCCTGACCGGGACGACGCCACCGGGCGGCCCCTGTGCTCTTCCGGCGACGTACCGCTGGTCGTCGACGGGTGCGCTCGCGCAGCCGGCGAACGGGTGGACCTCGGTGAAGGACTTCACCACCGTGGTGTACAACGGCAAGCACCTGGTCTACGCGTCGGACGTGTCGGGCTCGTCGTACGGGTCGATGATGTTCAGCCCCTTCACCAACTGGTCGGACATGGCGTCGGCCGGCCAGACCGGGATGAGCCAGTCCACGGTGGCGCCCACGCTGTTCTACTTCGCGCCCAGGAACATCTGGGTGCTGGCCTACCAGTGGGGTGCCTGGCCCTTCATCTACCGGACGTCGAGCGACCCCACCAACCCCAACGGCTGGTCCGCGCCGCAGCCCCTGTTCACCGGCAGCATCCCCGGCGCCGCCCCGATCGACCAGACCCTGATCGCCGACGGCCAGAACATGTACCTGTTCTTCGCCGGTGACAACGGCAGCATCTACCGGGCGAGCATGCCGATCGGGAACTTCCCCGGCAACTTCGGCTCGTCGTACACGACGGTCATGAGCGACACGGTGAAGAACCTGTTCGAGGCGCCGCAGGTCTACAAGGTCCAGGGCCAGAACCAGTACCTGATGATCGTCGAGGCCCGGGGGGCGAACGAGCAGCGCTACTTCCGCTCGTTCACCGCCACCAGCCTGAGCGGGTCCTGGACCCCGCAGGCCGCCACCGAGAGCAACCCCTTCGCCGGCAAGGCCAACAGCGGTGCCACCTGGACCAACGACATCAGCCACGGTGACCTGGTCCGCGACAACCCCGACCAGACCATGACCATCGACCCCTGCAACCTGCAGTTCCTCTACCAGGGCAAGTCCCCCTCCGCGAACGGCCCCTACGACCAGCTGCCGTACCGGCCGGGCGTCCTCACCCTGCGGCGCTGACCTGCCCGAGCCACGGTGCTCGCGATCGGGTGCAGTCTGCCCGGTACGTGGAGCAGCGGTTCCACGACGTGGGCCACGACGCCGTGCCCCGGGCCCGGCCCCCGCCGCACGCGCCCCCGCTCGACGGGGGCCCGCGGCGGGGGCCGTCTCCGCACCGCTCCACGGTCCGTAGCCGTAGATCATCTTGTATGCGACCTCGGGCAGGAACTGCCCGGCGGTCGATCCGGCGCCGACGCCGCAGTTTCCGTCGGACTCACCGGGCACCTTGATCCACAACAGCATCTCGGCGCCGCCGCCCCACCGGGTCGTGGTCCCGATCCTCCGCCCCGCCGGGTTGCACCTGGCCGGATTCGCGGCCTGGGGTACCACCGCCCATCCTGTGCCGCTGTCCTGGGGCGGTGGCGGACGCGCTGGGGTCAGAACCCCTGGGCCAGCCGGTGGTAGGCCTGGTTCCAGCGCAGTTCCTTGGTGAACCGGCGGATGTTCGTGTCGTCGTCGATCACCAGCAGCTCCACGCCGATCATCTGGGCGAGGTCCTCCAGTTCCTCGACCCCGAGCGCACCGGAGAACACGGTGTGGTGCGGTGCGCCGGCCGTCAGCCAGGCCTCGGTGGAGGTGCGCAGGTCCGGACGCGGCTTCCAGACGGCGCGGGCGACGGGCAGGTTGGGCAGCGGTGCCGGCGGCTCGACCACGTCGACCTCGTTGGCGACCATGCGGAAGCGGTCGCCGAGGTCCGCCAGGCCGACCACTACCGCGGGACCGGGTTCGGCGTCGAAGACCAGCCGGACCGGGTCCTCGCGCCCGCCGATGGCGAGCGGATGGATCTCGCAGGACGGGGTGGCCGCCGCGATGCTCGGGCAGACCTCCAGCATGTGGGCACCGAGGATCAGCTCGCGGCCGGGTTCCAGGTGGTAGGTGTAGTCCTCCATGAAGGAGGTACCTCCGGGAAGCCCGGTGGCGGCCGCCTTGAGGGTGCGCAGCAGGGTCGCGGTCTTCCAGTCGCCCTCGCCGCCGAAGCCGTAGCCGTCGGCCATCAGCCGCTGCACGGCGAGGCCGGGCAGCTGGCGAAGCCCGCCGAGGTCCTCGAAGTTGGTGGTGAAGGCCCGGAAGCCGCCCTGTTCGAGGAATCCGCGCAGGCCGAGTTCGATCCGCGCGGCGTACCGCAGCGACTCGTGGCGCTCCCCGCCGGCCCGCAGCTCGGGCGCGAGGCGGTAGCCGTCCTCGTACTCCTTGACCAGCGCGGTGACGTCGCTCTCCACCGTCGCGTCCACGGCCTCGACGAGGTCGTTGACGCCGTAGGTGTTGACGGAGACGCCGAAGCGGAGTTGGGCCTCGACCTTGTCGCCCTCGGTGACGGCGACGTCGCGCATGTTGTCGCCGAAGCGGGCGAGCTTCAGGTCGCGCAGTTCGGCCCGGCCGACGGCCGCTCGGGCCCAGGTGGCGATCCTGGCGGACACCGCCGGGTCGCTGACGTGTCCGGCGACGGTCGTGCGCGGCACCCCGAGGCGGGACTGGATGTAGCCGAACTCGCGGTCGCCGTGGGCGGCCTGGTTCAGGTTCATGAAGTCCATGTCGATCGTCTGCCAGGGCAGTTCGACGTCGGCCTGGGTGTGCAGGTGGAGCAGCGGCTTCTGCAGGGCGTCCAGGCCGGCGATCCACATCTTCGCCGGGGAGAAGGTGTGCATCCAGGCGATCAGGCCGATGCAGTCGTCGGCGGAGTTCGCCTCCAGGCAGACCCGGCGAATCGCCGCGGCGTCGGTGAGGACGGGCTTCCAGACGATCTCGACCGGCACCGCGGCGTCGCCGTCCAGGGTCTCGGCGATCCGCTGGGACTGCCCCGCGACCTGGCGCAGCGTCTCCTCGCCATAGAGTTCCTGACTGCCGGTCAGGAACCAGACCTGGCGGCTCTCCAGTGGCTTCTTCATGGGGTGGCTCCTCACCGGGCCTGGGGCTGGCCGTAGACGTTCTGGTAGCGGAAGTTGAGGCTGTCGATGTCCGCCTGGGCGATCGGCAGGGGCTCGCCGAGCTGGCGGGAGAGGTGGACGGTGCGGGCGACGTCCTCGCACATCACGGCGGCCTTGACCGCTGCCTCGGCGTCCTTGCCGATGGTGAACACACCATGGTTCTGCATCAGGACGGCGGGCGAGCGGTGGCCCTTGAGGGTGTCCACGATGCCCCGGCCGATCGAGTCGTCGCCGATCAGGGCGAAGGGACCGACCGGGATCTCGGCGCCGAACTCGTCGGCCATCGCGGTGAGGACGCAGGGGACGGCCTCGCCGCGGGCGGCCCAGGCGCAGGCGTAGGTGGAGTGGGTGTGGACCACCCCGCCGACCTCGGGGAGGTGGCGGTAGACGTAGGCGTGCGCGGCGGTGTCGGAGGACGGCGCATGGCCGCCTTCGACGACGTTGCCGTCCAGATCGCAGACGATCATGTTCTGCGGTGTCAGTTCGTCGTAGGAGACGCCGCTGGGCTTGATCACGAGCAGGTCCTCGCCGGGGACGCGGGCCGAGACGTTGCCGGCGGTCCAGACCACCAGGTTGTAGCGGACCAGTTCCCGGTGCAGGTCGCTGACCTGTCGGCGGATGAGGTCGATGGTCGCGTTCGCGTTCACAGTGCCTCGCTGGGTGTGGTGAGGGCGGCGTTCCGGATGTCGCGCAGGCGGTGCAGGAGCTTGTCGGCGCCGAGGCCGAAGTGGTCGTGCAGGGCGCGGTACTCGGCGAAGAGCCGGTCGTACACGTCGGCGGCGGCCTGGTCCGGCCGGTAGGCGCCCCGCCGCACCCGGCCCATGGCGTCGGACGCGGTCCGTACGTCCGGGTAGGCCCCGGCGGCGACCGCGGCATGGATCGCCGAGCCGAGCGCGGGTCCCTGCTCCGACTCGGCCACCGAGACCGGCCGGCGCAGCACGTCGGCGTAGATCTGCATCAGCAGGGCGTTCTTCTTGAGGCCGCCGGTGACGATGAACTCGGTGACCGGGACCCCACCGCGTTCCAGTGCCTCGACGATGACCCGGGTGCCGAAGGCGGTGGCCTCCAGCAGGGCCCGGTAGATCTCCTCGGGGCGGGTGGCGAGGGTGAGTCCGACGATCACGCCGGACAGGTGGTGGTCGACCAGGGTGGAGCGGTTGCCGTTCATCCAGTCGAGCGCCACCAGGCCGTGGGCGCCGACGGGTTGGGCGGCGGCCTTGCGGCTGAGCAGCCGGTGCAGGTCCTCGCCGCCGGCCTCGGCCTCGGCCAGGTAGTCGGCAGGCACGCCCTGGCGCAGCCACCAGGCGAAGATGTCGCCGACGGCGCTCTGGCCGGCCTCGTAGCCGTAGGAGCCGGCGACGATGCCGTCCTCGACCACGCCACAGATGCCGGGGACGTCCGCGAGCACCGCGCCGTTGACGACGTGACAGGTGGACGTGCCCATGATGGCGAGGAGCCGGCCGTTGTCGACGGCGCGGGCGGCCGGGGCGGCGACGTGGGCGTCGACGTTGCCGGCGGCGACCGCGATGCCCTCCGGCAGGCCGGTCCACTGCGCCGCCCGTGCGGTGAGGGAACCGACCCGGGAGCCGAGAGGGGAGAGCGGGTGGTCCAGGCGGGTGCGGGCGAAGTCGGCGAAGTCCGGGTGGAGCGCGGCGAGGTAGTCCTCGCTCGGGTAACTCCCGTCCTGGTGGATGCCCTTGTAGCCGGCCGTGCAGGCGTTGCGGCTCTCGGCGCCGGTGAGCTGCCAGACGATCCAGTCGGCGGCCTCGACCCAGCGGGCGGTCGCGGCGTAGACGGCCGGGTCCTCCTCCAGGACCTGGAGTGCCTTGGCGTACTGCCACTCGGCGGAGATCCGGCCACCGTAGCGGGAGATCCACTTCTCGCCCCTGGCGTGGGCCAGGGCGTTGATCCGGTCGGCCTGGCCCTGGGCGGCGTGGTGCTTCCAGAGCTTGGGCCAGGCATGCGGGCGGGTCGCCCACCCGGACGTCTCGGCGAGCGGGGTGCCGTCGGCGAGCACCGGCAGGACGGTGCAGGCCGTGAAGTCGGTGGCGATCCCGATGACGTGCGCCGGATCGACCCCGGCGGCGGCGAGCGCGGCGGGGACGGCGGTGCGCAGCACCTCGCGCCAGTCACCGGGGTGCTGCAGCGCCCAGTCCGGCGGGAGCGGCCGGCCGGCGCCGGGCAGTTCGCGCTCGATGACGGCGTGCGGGTAGTCGTGGACGGCGGTTCCCACCTCCTCACCGTCCCGCACCCGGACCACCACGGCGCGGCCGGAGAGCGTGCCGAAGTCGATTCCGACCACGTAGCGGTCCGGATCCGGGGCGGCGGGATTGTTGGTCACGTGTGCTCATCCTTCGTACGGGGTAACGGCGTTGGTGCCGTGAGCAACTGTTGTCGCCTGTCGCCGGCACGGTCCACGACCGGGGCAGGGGGAGCACACCGGCGACAGGCGCCGTTCCGCTACCTCTCCCTCATGGAGGGCGGAACGCGGGGACCACCGGCCGAGCACTCAGAAGCGGGATGTCAGTGCTCGGCCGGTGGAGCTGGGAGGCTCTTGTTAACGCTCACAGGAATTGTGAGCGTTAACAATATCCGTGTCAAGAGAAGTTCCCTGGTCGGCGGCCAGGTTCGGAACGGGAGAACAGGAGCGCTACCGCGGACCTGCCGTGGGGTCAAGGCCGGGCAGCGGGGCCCACACTGTGGCGCAGCACCAGCTCCGGGGAGATCTGCACCTGGGCCGGAGAGGGCGCGGTGCCCTCCAGCTCCTCGACGAGCAGTTCCAGAGCCCGCCTGCCGAGTTCGCCGAAGTCCTGCCGCACGGTGGTCAGCGGCGGGATGAAGTAGGCGGCCTCCGGAATGTCGTCGAAGCCGACCACGCTGATCTCCGCCGGGACCGACCGGCCGGCCTCGTTCAGGGCACGCAGCAGGCCGAGGGCCATCTGGTCGTTGGCGCAGAAGACGGCCGTGACATCGGGCAGTTCAGCGATCCGCAGCCCCGCCTGGTAGCCCGAGCGGGCGCTCCAGTCGCCACGCTCCACGTCCGGCACGGGGGCTCCCGCCGCCTGCAGCGCGAGGCGCCACCCTTCCTCGCGGTCCTGGCTCTCGACCCAGTTCGCCGGCCCCGCCACGTGGTGCACGGTGCGGTGGCCCAGGTCGAGCAGGTGCCCGGTGGCCTCTCCGGCACCGAAGCGGTTGCCCACCGACACCATCGGCACCTGCGTCTGCCTGCCCGATCCGACCGCGACGACCGGCACCGAGCTGGAGAGCCGGGCCACCGCGCTGACGGCGGAGGTCTGCGGCGCGATCACCACGACGCCCTCCACCCCCTGGTCGCGCAGCCGGTCGACGGCCTCCTGGACCGATCGGCCGTCCAGCGAGCGCAGGCTGGTCACGCTGACGAAGTACCCGGCACTGCGTGCGGCCTGCTCGATTCCGTCCAGCATCGAGGCGGGCCCGTAGAGCGTCGAGTCGAAGCTGACGACGCCAAGGGTCTGCGAACGACGGGTGACCAGGGCGCGGGCGGCGGAGTTGGGCCGGTAGTCCAGCTCCCGGATGGCCGCCAGCACCCGGTCCCGGGTGTCCGGCCGGACGTGCGGCGCACCGTTGAGCACCCGGGACACCGTCTGGTGGGACACACCCGCCAGTTTCGCCACGTCCGCCATCACGGGCTGGCGCTGTTCCGTCCCGGCACTCTCGGTTCCCACTCGCAGTCCCCTCTCGGCTGTGACCACAGTACGCGACCAGGTCCAGGCCAATTCGTCACCCTCGATCCGAAGGGTGGTCCTCTTCTTACCAGCCCTTCCGGCCGCCGGCATGTGGCCATTGCGGCGAGGGAGCGCTCCGGAGTTCGCCCCAACCATCAAAAGGGCGCCGGATCGGACCTTTCGGCACGGACATGATCTCGACACCTCCGGCGCCTTCCCGCTTCGCGGCCGGGCCACAGTTTGGCGATCTCCACGCGCAAGCGACCACACCTCCGGTGACTCGACTCGGCCACCACCGCCGATCACCTGAACGCCAAGCGCGGGAGGAGGTCCTGAGCCCGCGCCGGATCCCGCCGCCCGCCCGTCGATCGGCCACGCCCTCACCCGACGTCTTCCGGCAGATCCTCCTCTTCGCCCCGCAGCGCACCGCGCACCCGGCCGACGGCGCACCGCGATCCAACGGTGATCCCGGACCCTCTTGACGCCACCTTTGTGAGCGTTAACAATTCATTTCACGCCAGGCCAGAGCTATCGCCGCCGAACACTCCACAGCGCGAGGACCCGCTCCGGCCGGCCCCCCTCGACCGCTCCCAGTCGCCCATCAGGGGTGCTTTGTGCCCGGTCGCGGAACATCACTGGAGGAACTGTGCGGAAGATTTCGGCGGGCCTGGTCGCCGGGGGCCTGGTGCTCTCGCTGGCGGCCTGCGGCCAGAGTGCCAACGGTGCCGGTGACGGCCCCGCCACGGGCGACGCCAAGGGTGGCCTGGTCGGCATCGCGATGCCGACCAAGTCGTCGGAACGCTGGATCAACGACGGCACCAACATGGTCAAGGAGTTCCAGGCCAAGGGCTACAAAACAGACCTGCAGTACGGCGACAACGTGGTGGAGAACCAGGTCTCCCAGGTGGAGAACATGATCACCAAGGGCGCCAAGCTGCTGGTGATCGCGGCCATCGACGGCTCCTCCCTCACCAACGTGCTGCAGAAGGCCGCCGACGCCCACATCCCGGTGATCTCCTACGACCGGCTGATCCGCGGCACGGCGAACGTCGACTACTACGCGACCTTCGACAACACGAAGGTCGGTGTCCTCCAGGGCAGCTACATCGTCGACAAGCTCGGACTCAAGGACGGCAAGGGGCCGTTCAACATCGAACTGTTCGCCGGTTCCCCGGACGACAACAACGCCACCTTCTTCTTCAACGGCGCGATGAGCGTCCTCAAGCCGTACATCGACCAGAAGAAGCTGGTCGTGCAGAGCGGCCAGACCGACTTCAACCAGGTCGCCACGCTGCGCTGGGACGGCGGTGTCGCCCAGTCCCGGATGGACAACCTGCTGAGCAAGGCCTACACCTCCGCCCATGTCGACGCCGTGCTCTCGCCGTACGACGGCATCTCGATCGGGATCCTGTCCTCGCTCAAGGGCGTCGGGTACGGCACCGTCAAGTCGCTGCCGGTCGTCACGGGCCAGGACGGCGAGCTGGCCTCGGTGAAGTCGATCATCGCGGGCGAGCAGACCCAGACCGTCTACAAGGACACCCGCCAACTGGCCAAGGCCGCCGTCCAGATGGGCGACGCACTGCTGACCGGCGGAAAGCCCGAGGTCAACGACACCAGCCAGTACAACAACGGCGCGAAGACCGTCCCGGCGCAGCTGCTCCAGCCGGTCAGTGTCGACAAGGACAACTACCAGCAGGTCCTGGTCGACAGCGGCCAGTACACCGCGGACCAGCTCAAGTAGCCCGCGGGGCCCGGCCGACGGGCCCCGCGCCGAGACCGGCGGTACGGATCCCGGGCTCCCCGGAGCCCCGGGGCCCTCCCCCACCGCACCGCCCCGAACGATACGGACGCACACCCATGGCTGGACCCGTTCTCGAAATGCGGTCGATCAGCAAGTCGTTCCCCGGTGTCAAAGCGCTCTCCGAGGTCAACCTGACCGTCTCCGCCGGCGAGGTGCACGCCGTCTGCGGCGAGAACGGCGCCGGCAAGTCCACCCTGATGAAGGTGCTCAGCGGCGTCTACCCGCACGGCGCCTACGAGGGCGAGATCCTCTTCGAGGGCGAGCCCTGCCGGTTCAGGGACATCCGGGCCAGCGAGCAGCGCGGCATCGTCATCATCCACCAGGAACTGGCGCTGGTGCCGTACCTGTCCATCGCCGAGAACGTCTTCCTCGGCAACGAACACGCCTCCCGCGGCATCATCAGCTGGCGCCGGACGCTCACCCACGCCGCCGAACTGCTCCGCCAGGTCGGCCTCGACGAGAGCCCGCACACCCGGATCGCCGACCTCGGCGTGGGCAAGCAGCAGCTGGTCGAGATCGCCAAGGCGCTGGCCAAGAAGGTCAAGCTGCTCATCCTGGACGAGCCGACCGCGGCGCTGAACGACGAGGACAGCCGCAAGCTGCTCGACCTGATCCTCGAACTCAAGGCGCAGGGCATCTCCTGCATCATCATCTCGCACAAGCTGAACGAGATCGCCCGGGTCGCGGACTCCGTGACCATCCTGCGCGACGGGCGGACCATCGAGACCATCGCGATCGGCCCCGGGGGCGCCTCCGAGGACCGGATCATCCGCGGCATGGTCGGCCGCGACCTGGAGCACCGCTACCCCGAGCGACAGCCCTTCACCGGTGACGGCGCCGGCGAACTCGCCTTCGAGGTCGAGGACTGGAGCGTCCGGCACCCCATCGACCAGCAGCGCATGGTGGTGGACGGCGCCTCGCTGAACGTGCGGCGCGGTGAGATCGTCGGCATCGCCGGCCTGATGGGCGCCGGCCGTACCGAGCTGGCGATGAGCGTCTTCGGCCGCTCGTACGGGCGGTGGGCCGCCGGCCGGGTGCGACTGCACGGCCGGGAGATCCGCACCCGGACGGTGCCCGAGGCGATCGGGCACGGCATCGCGTACGTGACCGAGGACCGCAAGCAGCTCGGCCTCAACCTCATCGACGACATCAGCCGGAACATCTCGCTGAGCGCGCTCGGCAAGGTCGCCAGGTACGGCCGGGTCAACCGACACGAGGAGAACAAGGTCGCCGAATCCTTCCGGCGCACCATGAACATCAAGGCCCCGACGGTGTTCACCCGGACCGGCACGCTCAGCGGCGGCAACCAGCAGAAGGTCGTCCTCAGCAAGTGGATCTTCGCCGAGCCGGAGGTGCTGATCCTCGACGAGCCCACCCGCGGCATCGACATCGGCGCGAAGGCGGAGATCTACACGGTCATCGCCGAGTTGGCCGCCCAGGGCAAGGCCGTGCTCGTCATCTCGTCCGAACTCCCCGAACTCCTGGGCCTGTGCGACCGGATCTACACCATGGCCGAAGGCCGGATCACCGGCGAGGTGGCCCGTGCCGACGCCACCCAGGAATCCCTCATGCGGCTCATGACCATGAGCACCGCATCCAGCAACGAGCAGGTGTGAGGCATGGCCCAGACCGAGATCATCCCCATCCCGGATTCGTCCCCGAAGGCACCGCAGGCCGGCCCCGGCCCCTCCCTCGGCGGCGTACTGGCCCGCGCGCTGCGCGGCAACGTGCGCCAGTACGGCATGCTGCTCGCCCTCGCGCTGATCGTGCTGCTGTTCCAGATCTGGACGGACGGCATCCTGCTCCAGCCGCTCAACATCACCAACCTGATCCAGCAGAACGGCTACATCCTCATCCTGGCGATCGGGATGATGATCGTCATCATCGCCGGGCACATCGACCTCTCGGTCGGCTCGCTGGCCGCCTTCGTGGGGGCCGCCGCTGCGGTGATGATGGTCAAGCACCACCTGCCGTGGCCCGTGGCGGTGCTGGCCGCGCTGGTGATCGGCGCCCTCGCCGGGGCCTGGCAGGGCTTCTGGATCGCCTACCTGGGGATCCCGTCGTTCATCGTCACCCTGGCGGGCATGCTGCTCTTCCGTGGCGGCACCCAGATCCTGCTGCAGGGCCAGTCGGTGGCGCCGTTCCCCAAGGGCTTCCAGAGCATCAGCAGCGGCTTCCTCCCCGAGGTCGGCCCGCACACCGACTACCACAACCTCACCCTGCTGCTGGGCCTCGCGGTGCTGGCCGTCGCGATCCTGCAGGAGGTGCGCGGCCGGCGGCAGACCGTCACGTACGGGCTGGAGCCGCTCCCCCTCGCGCTGTTCCTGGCCAAGCTCGCCGTGATCACCGCGGCTGTGTCCGTCTTCACCCTGCTGCTGGCCAGCTACCACGGCGTGCCGATCGTGCTGCTGATCCTCGGCGCGCTGCTGGTCGGCTTCGGCTATCTGATGCGCAACTCCATCATCGGGCGGCACACCTACGCCATCGGCGGCAACGAGCCGGCGGCCAAGCTCTCCGGGGTGAAGAGCAAGCGGGTCGTCTTCCTCGCCTTCACCAACATGGGCGTCCTCGCGGCGCTGGCCGGGCTGGTCTTCGCCGCCCGCCTGAACGCCGGCACCCCGCAGGCCGGCATCAACTTCGAACTGGAGGCCATCGCCGCCGCCTTCATCGGTGGCGCCTCCGCCAGCGGCGGCGTGGGCACCGTCCTCGGAGCGATCATCGGCGGCCTGGTGCTCGGCGTGCTGAACAACGGCATGTCGCTGGTCGGTGTCGGCACCGACTACCAGCAGGTCATCAAGGGCCTGGTGCTGCTCGCGGCCGTCGGCTTCGACGTCTACAACAAGCGCCGGGCCGGTTCCTGACCCCGGAACCACCCCGAACGCCCTCGCCCTCGGCCGTCCTCCATCGGACGGCCGAGGGCGACACGCGTTCGCGCCCCGGCGGACTCGACCAGGTCAGCCGGGCACGTGGTCAGGCCCGTGCCCGATCGTCAAGGCCGGACGCGGGCCACGAGAATCCTCGACCGGGCGGCAACCTCGCGCGCACCGGCGGCAACTGATGGACGACACCTTGGGCCGAACACCCCCGGGTCGTCCGATCGATCCCACCGCCGACCGCCGTCGCGCACCGCCTGACCGGGCGGGCGCGTGCTGGCGGGGCCGAAGCAAGGAGTAGCCCCCATGAACGACACGGATCCCACGGCGGACGGCCGCGACCGGCGCGGCCGCCCGGCCGCCAGTGGTGCGCGGCGTCCCCGTGGGCGTCACCGCCGGCGCTGGACCACGCTGGGCCTGGCCCTGGGTGTGCCCGGTGTGCTCGGCCCCTACCTGCTGTTCGGGCAGGCCGACTCGAAGGCCGCGTCGGTGGACCCCGACGCCTACTACACCGTGGTGTCCGTCCGCAGCGGCAAGGCGCTGGACGTGCCGGGAGCGGACACGGCCGACGGTGCCCGGATACGGCAGATGAACCGCGCGGCCGGCGCCGCGAGCCAGCAGTGGCGGACGCGGCTGACGGGGGACGGCTACTACGAGCTGGAGAACCGCGGCAGCCACAAGGTCCTCGGGGTGCGCGGTGACTCCTCGCAGTCCGCCGCCGCGGTCGAGCAGCAGAGCGACCGCGCCTCCGCCGCCCAGCAGTGGCGCATGCAGGACGTCGGGGACGGCGCGGTGAAGTTCGTCTCCCGCGGCACCGGCATGGTGCTGGACGTGTGGGGCGGCGGCAGCGACGAGGGCGTGCCCCTCGTCCAGTACGCCGACCGGGGCAGCACCAACCAGCAGTGGCGGCTGGTCAAGGTGTCCGGCACGGGCGGGTACACCTGGCACAACGCGCAGATCGTCGGCGGCGGCTTCGTCACCGGACTGGTCTTCAACCCCACCCGCAAGGACCTCCTCTACGCCCGGACCGACATCGGCGGCGCCTACCGCTGGGACGCGGCCGCCGGACGGTGGACCTCGCTGACCGACTGGATCGGCGGCACCGACTGGAACCTGCTCGGGATCGAGAGCCTGGCGACCGACCCGGTCGACCCGGACCGGCTGTACCTCGCCAGCGGCACCTACACCAACGACTGGGCGGGCAACGGCGCGATCCTCCGCTCCACCGACCAGGGCCGGACGTTCCAGCGCACCGACCTGCCGTTCAAGCTGGGCGGCAACGAGGACGGCCGGGCCATGGGCGAGCGGCTGGTGGTGGACCCGTCCGACCACCGCACGCTCTACCTGGGCACCCGCAAGAACGGCCTCTGGCGCAGCACCGACTACGGCGTCACCTGGAACCAGGTCGGCGGCTTTCCGGTCAAGGACGGTGCGAGCAGCGGGGTCGGCCTGTCCTTCGTGACCTTCGGCCCGTCCGGCAGCAGGACGATCTACGTCGGCGTGGCCGACAAGTCGACCTCGCTGTACCGCTCCACCGACGGCGGTGCCGGCTGGCAGGCCGTCCCGGGCCAGCCGACGGGGCAGCTGCCGCAGCACGGTGTGCTGTCCGGCGACGGCTCGTTCTACCTGACCTACACCAACGCGCCCGGCCCGAACGGGGTGACGGCCGGCTCGGTGTGGAAGTACACGCCGTCCACCGGGGCCTGGAAGAACGTCTCCCCGTCCAGCGGCGGTTACGGCTTCGCCGGCCTGGCGGTAGACCCGCAGCACCCGGCCACCGTGATGGTGACGACGCTGGACCGCTGGTGGCCCTCCGACGAGCTCTACCGCTCGACCGACGGCGGCGGCGCCTGGAAGGCCCTCGGTGCGAGCTCGGAGCGGGACAACTCCGCGGCGCCCTACGTGGGTACCGGCATCGGGCACTGGATGGGCACGCTGGCCATCGACCCCTTCGACTCCGGGCACGTGCTCTACGGCACCGGATCGGGAATGTGGGGCAGCAGCGACGTGACGGCGGCGGACAGCGGGCGTCCGACCCACTGGACCGTCCCCGCCAGGGGCCTGGAGGAGACCGCGACGCTCGGTCTGGTCAAGCCTCCCGGCCTCCCGCTGATCAGCGCGCTCGGCGACGTCAGCGGGTTCCGGCACGACGACCTCACCAAGGTCCCCGCCAAGGCGCTGAGCGGGCCTCTGTTCACCAACACCACCGGCATCGACTTCGCCCAGGGCAAGCCGGAGTTCATGGTGCGGGTCGGCCTCGGCGGCGCGCAGCACGGCGCCTACTCGACCGACGGCGGTACCGGCTGGACTCCCTTCGCGACGGCTCCGGTGGGCGACGCGGGCGGCGGTTCCACGGCCGTCTCGGCGGACGGCGGCGCCGTGGTGTGGAGCCCCGCGGGCCGGACGCCGTTCCTCTCGACCGACCGGGGCGCGTCCTGGGCGGCGGTCTCCGGCCTGCCCGAGGACACGGCAGTGGTGGCCGACCGTTCGGTGGCGAGCGCCTTCTACGCCCTCAGCGGTGGCACCCTGTACGCCTCCACCGACGGCGGGAGGCACTTCACCGCCCGGGCCGCCGGGCTGGGCGACGGGCAGCTCAAGGCGGTCCCGGGTGTCGCCGGTGACCTGTGGATCGCCGGCGGGGGCAACGGGCTGCGGCACTCCACCGACGGCGGGGCGGGCTTCCGCAAGCTCGACGGCGTCGAGCAGGCGAGCGCCGTCGGTTTCGGCAAGGCCGCACCCGGCGCCGGCTACCAGGCCGTCTACCTCAGCGGGAAGGTGAAGGGCGTGATCGGCCTGTTCCGCTCCACCGACGGCGGCTCGACCTGGGCCCGGATCAACGACGACCAGCACCAGTTCGGCGGGATCGTCATCAACGTCGTCTCCGGCGACCCCGACGTCTACGGCCGGATCTACCTGGGCGGCTACGGCCGCGGCGTGGTCTACGGCGACCCGTCCTGACCGGCCCGGCCCGCGGGCGGCAGATCCGCGTCGCCCGCCCCCGGGCCGGCCCCAGGAAGGGCCGGACAGAAAGCCGCGTCGGCGCGGCAACCTTTTCGCTCCCCGGCGCCCACTGCGCAGTGCGATGTCGAGTCGATCTACCGAATGGATGGGAATGAGGGCAACGAAGCACGCCGCCCCGCAGTCGAACCGCAGGCGTGGGCTGGTCATGGGCATTCCGTTGGCGCTGGCGGCGATCGGTGTGCTGATGTGCCTGGCCTTCGCACTCCTGCCGGGCCGCGGGGGTAGCGCCGAGTCCGCCGCGCCGGCTGCCGCCGGGTCCGCGGCGCCGGGTGCCGCCGGGTCCGCGGGGGCCACCGAGTCGAGCGTTCCGGCCTCCTCCGGCGTCCCGACCGGTGCCACTCCCTCGGCGGCGGCGCCGTCGGTGACCGGCCCCGCGCCCTCGGCCACCGGCACCCCGCCGTCCTCGGGCAGTCCCACGCCGCGGCCGGCCACCACGGCCTCCCCCACCGCGACCACTCCCGTCCCGGCCACCCCGTCACCGCCGGCCGCCGCCAGCGGTACCGGCGCCGCACCGGCCGCGGCGTCGCCGGCCGGGCGGATCAAGCCCGGGACGAGCTACCAGGGCGTCGCGACCTCCTACGACGCCGCCGACGGCAACGGCGCCTGCTCGTTCGGTCCGTCCGGCGATCTCATGGTCGCGGCGATGAACCACACCGACTACGAGTCGTCCAGGGCGTGCGGAGCGTCGGTGCTCGTCCGCGCCGCCAACGGGGTCGGCATCACGGTGCGGATCGTCAACGAGTGCCCCTTGCCCTGCGCGCCCGGGCAGCTCGACCTCAGCCACGAGGCCTTCGCCAAGCTCGCCGAACTCTCGGTGGGCCGCCTCCCGATCACCTGGACGGTGCTGAGCCCGGGCACGGCGCCGGACACGATGTCGATCCGGTACAAGAGCGGGTCCAGCCAGTGGTGGTGCGGGATCCAGGTGATCGGCCACCGGAACCCGGTGGCGGCACTGGAGGTCCGGACCGCCACCGGGTGGCGGCAGCTCGCCCGCACCGACTACAACTACTTCCTCTCCCCCGACGGTGGCGGGTGCGGCGGGCCGATCAGGGTCACCGACGTCTACGGGGAGCACCTGACCGTCGACGGGATCGCGGTGAAGCCGGACATCGCCCAGCCGACCCGAGTCCAGTTCGCCCGGCATTGACCGCGCCGCTCGCCCCTCGGCCGGCGGTCCCCCGCCGGGGCGACCACCGCCCCGTCCTGGAGACGGGCACTGCTAAGCTCACGCCTGTTGTTAGCGTTCACATTGCAGGGAGAGGGCGACCGGGGGAAATGCTCCTCGATGCCGCGGACGCGGAGTTCCACGACTTCTTCGAACGCCACTACGCCGAACTCGCCCGTCTCGCCCACCTCCTGACCGGCGAGACGGACGCGGCCGACGACCTCGCCGCGGACGCCCTGCTCGCCCTGTGGCAGCGCTGGGACCGGCTCCGCGCGGCCGACCACCCGCTCGCCTACGCGCGCGGGGTGGTCGCCAACATGGCGCGGGCCCGGATCCGCAGCGCGGTTCGCGAGCGGCGCCGGGTCCTGCTGTTCTGGTCCCGTGCCCCGGAGCGAACGGACGGCCCGGACACCGCTGCCGTGCTGGACGTCCGTTCGGCGCTCGCCCGGCTGCCGTTCCGCAAGCGGGCGTGCGTGGTGCTGCGCCACGCCTTCGACCTGTCGGAGAAGGACACCGCCGCGGCCCTGGGCGTCTCGGTGGGTACGGTGAAGAGCCAGACCTCGAAGGGCATGGCCGAGCTGGAACGCGCACTCGGCGCACGAGCGGTCGGCGAACTGACGACGGGAGGGAGGAACGAACGGTGAACGACCACATCGCCCGACGGCTGCGCGAGGCCGCCGAAGCCCACCAGCCCGACCGCGCACGGATGCTGGCACGGGTAGAACGCGGCGCGGCCGGCCCGCCCGCCCGCCACCGAACACCGTTGTTCGCGAGGTCGTGGCCCAGGGCCTCCCTCGCAGGCCTCGCCGTCGTCGGCATCCTGGCGACCGGCGGCCTCGCCGTCGCCGGCATCGTCCGGACGCCACCGCCGTCAGACACCGTCACCACCGCTCCGGCCGCCCCGTCTCCGACGGTCACCCCTTCGCCGACGCCACCGGCCGCCCCGAGCAGCGTCGCCCCGGCACCCGTGCCGGCCCCGGCCACCAGCACCCCGACCGGTCCGCGCCCGACCCCCTCGGCGAGCAGCCACCCCCAGGACGGATCGCTGCGGTCGGAGGGGTCGGTCGACCCGCACAGCACGGTCTACTGGTCCCAGCACAACCTCGTCCTCAAGACCGCCCAGCCGCTCACCTCACTCACCGTGGAGCTGCGCATCGCCCAGACCGGCGACGTACGGGACACCGGCAACTGGCGGACCCTGCCGAGCGACGACTTCACCGTCACCGCTCAGGAGTCCGGCGGCCTACTGGTCTACCGCTGGGTCCTGAAGCCGGGCCGCACGGTGCCGGCCGGACAGCACGAGTTCGCCGGCCAGTTCAACCACGCTACCGGCACGCGCAGCGCCGCGAACGACGGCTACCGGGTCGACGCCCAGTCGTCCAGCGGGCCCGCCTCGGTCTGGGGAGGGTTCGGCCCGGCACGGTGACTGGACGCGGCCGGCGCCCGCCGCAAGGACCTGCCCGCCCCGGGGGTGCGGGACGACGCCGAGCTGGCGCCCGCCGAGCGCAAGCGCTTCGCCGCGCTGAAGAAGGACGTCCGCACGGTGGCGGGGGATCAGATCCGCCGCCCGGAGGAGGCGATGATCGCCCAACGCTCATGGACGGCGCAGGAGTTCGACCAGATCTTCGTCGGGCATCCGCTGCTGCGGCACCTGGTGCGCCGCCTGGTGCGGCTGTCCGAGACGGACGGCGCGGTGACGGCGTCGCCTCGCCGAGGACCGCACCCTGGCGGACGTCCGGGACGAGGCGTTCGCGCTGCCGGCCACGGCCTCCGTCCGGCTGGCGCACCCGCTCCTGCTCGGCGACGGCCTCGCCGACTGGTCGGAGCTGTTCGCCGACCACGAGATCCTGCAGCCGTTCCGGTAGCTCGGCCGCCCGGTGTACGCGCTGACCGGCGAGGAGCGGGCCGGCCACCGCCTCACCCGCTTCGAGAACGGTCCGGTGCTGCCCACCACCCGGCTGGTCGGCATGGAACGGCGCGGCTGGCGGCGCGGCGAGCCCCAGGACAACGGCGTCGAGCAGTGGCTGTCCCGCCGGGTCGGGCCCGACCTCTACGTGGTGATCGCCGACCTCACCGAGCTGACCACGTTGTGACCCCTCGCCACCTCACCGACGGCCCCCCGGGTAGGCCTCCGTGACCACGATCACCACCGAGGAGGAGCTCCAGCGCCCGCCTGCCGAGGCCCGGCCCGCCGCGGCGTGCGCCGCGCGGGCCTCGGCCCGTCCCGGGTCACCGGCGGTCGACTGGCTGGACGCCGTCCACCGCCCCTGCCCGCGATGGCGTCTTCGTGACTTGTGAGGGCAGCGGACACGGGACCTATGCCCCAACCCGGGCCGGGCCGGGTACCTAGTACCAGGCGGTGCCCTTGGTGGAGCACTCCAGCACCTGGCTGCCGTTCAGCGCGCAGACCTGGAAGGTGAACTGGTCGCCCGACTTCAGACCCGTATGGGGGGACTGGTTGGAGGACTGGCCGTTCACACCGCTCTGCCAGCGGTGCCAGAGCGTCCCCGTCAGGCTGGAGTTGACCTTCTTCCAGATCACCCGGGTCGACGTCGTGTCGTCGGCCCGGTTGTCCCAGAGGCGGAACGTGTCGAGCTCGCTGATGTACTCGACGCCCGCGAGGTTGTTGGGCGTGCGCAGGGCGACGGTCTGGGCGGTGGCGGGAGCCACGGCCAGGGACACCGCGGCCACCGCTGTCGCGGCGGTGACGACGGCGCGACTCAGGTTCTTCATCGATCGCTCCTCAGGTCGACCCGCATCCTCGGCAGGATTGCCGTGGTGGGGTGCCTCGAGCTTGTGGACCGGCGCAGAGGTGGGTCAAGGTCGGTCGGTTGTCCCGGACACCATCCGGCGAGGCAGCGGGCTCTGGCCTGGCACGTCCCGGGCTGTCCGGGACGGACCCGGACGCCGTGAACCGTCCGCCCGGGCGGAATTCACCGGGGTGCGTGCCCTCGGCGGCCCTGACGAGGGCACCCGTCAGCAGTCCAGGCTGGTCTGCCGGCCGCCGGTGGGCCCTGCGCCGATGAGCTCGTCGGCGGTCGCGGCGCGCATGAACTTGCGCACCGTCTTCGGGTCCAGGCCCAGCTCGGCGACGATCTGGCTGTGCCCCATGCCCTTATCCATCAAGGCGTGGACGGCGGCGTGACGCTCGCGGGCCGCTGGGCGCGTCGTCCCTCGGGGAGCACCGTCCTCGTCCTTCTCCGGGGCGGGCGGAATCCACTGGGAGCGTAGGCGGGCGACCAGTCGCCCAGTGGCATCGCTGAGGTTCATCCACAGGTGGAACCTGTCGGCGACCTACGTGGCGGTGCCGGCACCACGGTTTGGCGCCATCGGCGTAGTAGCCGGCCCGGTCCCGGCAGATGACCTCGACGCCGGGGTGCGCGCGGTGAGCCAGGCGGCCAGCGTGTCGGCGGACCGTCCGGGCAAGACTTCGAGGGGGCAGCGGCCCTCGATGTCGATCAGGACAGTGCCGTAGTGGTGGCCCTTGCGCAGGGCGAAGTCGTCGACGCCGAGCACGCGCACCTGGCCGGTCGGCGGGTCCGGGAGTGCGCGGATCAGGCGAATCAGGGCGTCCCGGCCGATCCCGGCCGCCAGGTGCCCGGTAAGCCGGGCGCCGGCCCGACCACCCACGGCAAGGGGGCCTCGAGGATCTTCCGCAGTGGCACGGTATACCGCCCGTACCGGAAGGTCAGGCCGGTGACCTGCTCGGCGAAGGTCCGCTTCCCGCACCATGACCCGCCGCTCGTAACCGCTGTGGAACCGCTCGGACCGTGCCCCGCAGCCCGGGCAGCTCGCGCCGGCCGTCCGGCCCCGGGCGTGAACACGGACCGACCGGCCAGCCGATCTGACCAACTCGACGTGCGACAGCGCGAACTGAGGGAACAGGACGGCCAGAAGATCAGCAGCAGACACCAGTCATGATCGCCAACCGGCAACATCCCCGGGTGGCTTTCACGCAACTCCCGCCCCGGCCGTTTGCAGGAGTCGCTTCAACAGGACGGTCCGCGCCGCGCGGCGAGGGCCGTGCCTGTGGCGGGCCGGGCGGTGGCTCGGGATGGCGGGGTGCGAGAATTCGTGCAGGCCACCACTCATATGCCGGGTTCCGAACGGTTCCGGCCGAGGCCGACGGCGAGCGGACGGAAGGGCAGGAGAGCGTGGGAACGTACGGAACCGGGCTGTACTCAGACGACACCGCGTGCGATGTCCGTGATGCGTACCGTGAGGCTCTGGAAGCGGGGGCGGATACGGAAGAAGCCCGGGCACGGGTGCTGAATGCCTTCGCCGAGGAACTCTCCGCCCCGGACGAGTACGTCGTGGTACAGCTGGCACTGGCGGACACCCAGTTCAGGCTCGGTCGGCTGAGCGAGTCCGCCCGGCAGGAAGCCCTCGCCGTGCTGGACGCGGGCGGCGACCTGGAACGCTGGCAGGAAGCCGGGGTCGCGGAGGTACGCCGACGTGCTGCTGTCCTGCAACGGCTCCGAGCCCGCCTGGAGAGCCCACAGCCCGAACCACGTCCGGTCCGTGTCCGCCGCCCGAAGTCGTCACGGGCCGTCCCCGGCCGGGTGTACGCGTACCAGGCGAGGAGCGGGCAACCGTACCTGATCCGGGTGGTCGGCATTGCGGACGTAGGCTGCTCGACGGGCCCGGTCGTCCGGTTCCTCGACCATCCCGGGCCCGGCCTGCCGGACGCGGCCCACTTGGCGGAGATTCCCGAGCGGCGCTACCACCCGCGCTGGAAGCGGACCGAGGTGATCATCGCGGACGACGGCATAGCCGCACGCGAGCACGCCGGGCTGATCCTGGTCGGCGAGCACGCCCACACGCCACCGCCCCCGTCCCCCAACGGCCGGACAGTCTCCACCTGGACGCAGCTCTGCGCCTACGTGGAGACCCGCGACAACCCGGCCCCCACCGGCAACTGACTCGGTGCAGCTCGCCGAACGGCCAACGAGCTGCACGTCCTTCCCGGGGCAGAGGGATACTCGGAGGCGGGCAGGCCCTGCCGTGATCGCCAACCGGCAACACCCGTAGGCGGCTTTCTCGGAATCTGCGCCAGAGCCGCTAGGGTCTCGGCTGGCGGACACGTCAGATCCTTGCCCATTGAGAGGACGTTAAGTTCGTTAATCTGGTGTCGCCCGTTCGTGTGTACGGTGTCATTCGAGCTGACGGGCCTGTCGTGTGCATGTTGATGTTGGTGCGTGGAACGGATGCCGTACTCAACGGACTTGTCGGACGGGCAGTGGGCCTTGATCGAGCCGCTGGTCACCGCCTGGAAGCAGGAGCGGGTGTCGCGCTCGGCGACCGGGGACCCGGGCTCCTGCGACCTGCGCGAGGTCGTGAACGCGCTGATGCACCAGAACCGGACAGGCCGTCAGTGGCGACTCCTTCCGCATGACCTACCTGCCTGGTCGGCGGTGTTCTACTACTTCACCCTCTGGCGCCAGGACGGCCTTGACCAGCGGATCCAGGAGATCCTGCGCTGCCAAGTGCGGGAGCGGTCCCGGCGATTAGAGGACCCGTCCCCTGGTGATCATCGACACCCAGTCCGTCCGCGCGGCGGCCGGGGTGCCGAAGGAGACGACGGGGCTGAACGCCAACAAGAAGTCGCCCGGCAGGAAGCCGGGACTGGCCGTCGACGCACTGGGCCTGGTCATCGGCGTGGTGGTCCTGGCCGCAAGCGCGCACGACAACGAGGCCGGCATCGCCCTGCTGGACCAAGCGGTCGAACGATGCGGCATGCGCCTGGAGAAGGCCCTGGTCGACCAGGGCTTCAAGGACGCCGTGATCATCCACGGGGCGGTGAACGACATCACCGTCGAGGTGGTCCGCCGCAACCCCGACGACCGGGGCAAGGGCTTCGTCCCACAACCGAAGAGATGGGTGGTGGAACAGGTCAACGGCACCCTCATGCTCCACCGGCGCCTCGCCCGCGACTACGACCACCGGCCCGACAACGCCGCCTCCCACGTCTACTGGGCCTCCACCGCGGGCATGCCCCGCCGCCTCACCACCCCCAGCCCCGCCTGGCGCGACTACGTCGAGCTGGCCGCATGAACGTCACCGAACTCCTGCGGCGACTGCAGGCCGAGCAGGACGAGACCGCCTACAGCTCGATCGCCGACGCCTACGGCGGCTACACTTCCCGGCTGCGCGTGGTGACCATGCCGGACTGCACGCTGATCACGCCACAGCTCGCCGAGTGCCGTACGCGCACGCCGATCGACACCACCGTGGACCCGGCCACCAAGCGGATCACCGGCAGGATCGTCCTGCCGGGCGACACCGCGGCTCCCGCACAGGACTCCCCCGCGCACGGCTCCCTCACGAAGGTGCCCCAACCGAGGCGCCCCCCGCCACGACCGCAGCCTCCGCGCTCCGGCAGGAGATCCTGAATGAGCGCGGCCTCCGGTACCATGTCCCGCTGACCGCGCCGGTCGGCCCGGTCAGATAGCGCCACCCGTAGCACGCCGCAGGGCGTTTTCGGTGCAGGCAGCGGCCCCCGGGAGAGCCGGACAGCCCCGGCAGTCGTAAGCCGACCGCCCGACCGGAGACCGGCTACGGGGTGCGATAGTCCCGTATTGGATCGCGGGCCTCGTCGTGGTCGAACGGGGAGAACCAGTTCAGCGGTGCCGGGCTCACCAGGCCCAGAGTCTGGTTGACCTCGCTCTGCGGGTCTTCGGCGCCATCCAGACCGGCGTCGAAGAGCATCAGCACATCATGATCTTGAAGAAGCATGTCGGATGCGCCATCCAGGTCGATGTCGAACCGGTGGAACGGAGGTCCGCGATGCGCTCGGCCACCAGCCCGGGGCGGTCCTGCAGCAGTTCCTCGGCCCGGCGGATCGCCAGGTGCAATGCCAGCTCCTCGCCGGTGCGGCGTGGCAGCGGGGCACGATCGGCGGCGATGTCCGAGGCGAGACCGTCGAACGACCGGGCCATGTCCCTGCGCCAGGACCCGCCCAGACGCCGCGTGATGCGGGGCGGATCAGCGGACAGCCCGGCCGCCTGCCCAGAGAGCGCCTCGTCACCCAGCGCCGCGGCCTCCTCCCGCGAGGCCGCCGACCCGCACGCGATCCCGCAGCCGGCGGTTCCTGCCGCGGTGACGGCCTTCGACGACCGGTCCTCGCAGGCCGACGGCATCCACCCGTTCGGCGGCGGGCATGCATGCGGCGGATCCGGGCGGGGGAGACGGGGAGGCACACCTCGCAGCCCGCAGAAAGGAACCCTCATGTCCACCGACGCCATCGTTCTCCTCAAGGAGGACCACAAGGACGTCCGCCGTCTGTTCCGTGCCTTCACGAGCGCCGGCGAGAACGCCCGCGCGGAGAAGGCCGACCTGGTGAAGCAGATCCTGGAAGCCCTCACCGTGCACACCTACATCGAGAACGAGGTGATGTACCCCGAGGTCCGCAGGCTCGTGCCCGCCCTGGAGAGCGACATCCTGGAGTCCTACGAGGAACATCACGTCGCCGACCTGCTCTGCACCGAACTGTCCGCGATGAGCCCCGAGGACGAGCGCTTCGACGCCAAGACCACCGTGCTGATCGAGAGCGTGAGCCACCACATCGAGGAGGAGGAGAACGACTGGTTCCCCAAGGTCCGCGAAGCGCTGGGCCGAAAGGAGTTGCAGGAGATCGGCGCCCGCCTGATCGAAGCGCGGGCGAAGGCACCCCGCGCGCCGCAGCAGCCCGGCGCCCTGAAGAAGGCAGCCGACGCGATCCTGTCCTGACCCGAAGCGCTCCCGACCCGAACAGCCGCCCCAGCAGCGCGCCCGACCCACCCGGCCTCCATGCTGGGGGCGGCGCCAGGCCGCCTGGTCGTGAGTGCGCCGACCGATTCAGCACGTACCGCCCTTTCCGGCATCCGGAGGAACCGATGGACAAGTCCAACCCCGTACGGAAGGTCGTCGACGCCGTGGCGGACGCGGTGGCCGAGGTGAAGGACCGGGCCCGGCCGGCCGTCCCGGGCGCCCCCGGGGCCGAGCCACCGTCGGTGGCCGAGCCGACGGAACCGCGGGCTCCCCTTCCGTCCAAGCCCGACCAGGACGAGCCGGCCGTCGTCTCCGCCACCGGGCGCGACAGCGGGGCCGCTCGGGACGTGCGGTCGCAGAGCGGTGGCTACCTCACCACGGCGAACGGCACGCGGGTCTTCGACAGTGACCACTCGTTGAAGGCGGGCCCGCGGGGGCCGGTGCTGCTGCAGGACCATCACCTGCGCGAGAAGATCATGCATTTCGACCACGAGCGGATCCCGGAGCGGGTGGTGCACGCCCGGGGCGCCGCCGCCCACGGCGTGTTCCGCGGCTACGGCACCGCCGGAGAGGTCACCAAGGCGGCGTTCCTCGCGGACGGTGTCGAGACGCCGGTGTTCGTGCGGTTCTCCACCGTGCTGGGCTCCCGCGGGTCAGCGGACACGGTGCGCGACACGCGCGGCTTCGCGACGAAGTTCTACACCACCGAGGGCGTCTTCGATCTCGTCGGCAACAACATCCCGGTCTTCTTCATCCAGGACGCCATCAAGTTCCCCGACGTCATCCACGCCGGCAAGCCGCACCCGGACCGGGAGATCCCGCAGGCACAGAGCGCCCACGACACGTTCTGGGACTTCGTGTCCCTGCACACCGAGGCCACCCACCACACCATCTGGAACATGTCCGACCGGGGCATCCCGCGCTCCTTGCGGATGATGGAGGGCTTCGGTGTCCACACCTTCCGCCTGGTCAACGCCGAGGGCTCCGCCAGTCTGGTGAAGTTCCACTGGAAGCCGAAGGCGGGCGTGCACTCCCTCGTCTGGGAGGAGGCCCAGCTTCTGGGCGGCATGGACCCTGACTTCCACCGCCGCGACCTCGCCGACGCCATCGAGGCGGGGGCCTTCCCCCAGTGGGAGCTCGGCGTCCAGGTCTTCCCCGACGCCCCGGAGCAGACCTTTCACGGCATCGACCTGCTCGACCCCACCAAGATCGTTCCGGAGGAACTCGCCCCCGTCCGCCCGGTCGGCCTGATGACCCTCAACGCCAACCCGAGCAACTACTTCGCCGAGACCGAACAGGTCGCCTTCCACCCCGGCCACCTCGTGCCCGGCATCGACGTCACGGACGACCCGCTGCTCGCCGGCCGCCTGTTCTCCTACCTCGACACCCAGATCACCCGGCTCGGTGGCCCGAACTTCGCGCAGATCCCGATCAACCGCACCCACGCGCCGGTCAACGACATGCTCCGCGACGGCTTCCACCAGGACGCGGTGCACACCGGCGTCGCACCCTACAAGCCGAACTCGCTCGACGGCGGCTGCCCCTTCTTCGCCGGTGCCGACGAGCGCGCCTACATCGAGTTCCCCACCCCCCTCGCGGCCGCGAACAAGGTCCGCGAGGCGCCCGCGTCGTTCGGCGACCACTTCAGCCAGCCCCGGCTGTTCTGGCTCAGCCTCAGCCCCGTCGAGCAGCAGCACGTCATCGCCGCCTACACCTTCGAACTCACCAAGGTCTACGAGCAGGCGATCAAGGAGCGGGTTCTCACCGTCCTCGCCAACATCGACACCACCCTCTGTGCCGAGGTGGCGAGCGGCCTGGGCCTGCCCGCACCGCAGGCCACCGTCAAGCCCGCGGATGCCACCCCGAGCCCCGCCCTGTCCCAGCTCGGTGCGAGCTGGCCGGTCGACGGCCGCGTGGTCGGTGTCGTCGCCGCCCCCGGCAGCGACCTGGACACCGTCCGCCAGGCCCGCGACGCCGTCCGCGCGGCCGGCATGACCGCTCTGCTCATCGCCCCCACCGGCGCACCGCTCGCCGAGGACCTCACCGTTCAGCGGACATTCGCCGCCGCCCGCTCCGTGGAGTTCGACGCCCTCGTGGTCACCGGCGCGCCGGCGCCGGGCGCCGACGACCTGGGCGCGCGCGACGCCAAGTCCGGGCCGGCCCAGGGAGCGGTCGACTCCCGCGTCGCGCTGCTGGTCAACGAGGCCTACCGGCACGCCAAGCCCGTGGCCGGCCTCCCCGCCGCCCGGCCCGTCTGGGTGTCGGCCGCCGTCGACCCCCAGGCGCCCGGGGTACTCGTCGCGGACAACCCGGCCGACCTGGTCACAGGCCTGGCAGAGCTGCTCGCCACCCATCGCGTCTGGGCGCGCTTCCCCGCCCCGACCAGCTGACGCGGTTCACCCCGCTGACGCTCCTGCCCGCCGGAGCAGGCCTTCGGCCGACGCTCCGGCGGGCACCCCGGGACAGGCCCGGGGCGGAAGGTACACCGCGCTGGGCAATTGCCCGGACCGCGTCCGCGACGCGCTGCTCGGACCGCATCTGGACTCCTACACCCGGGAGCAGGACGGCTTCTGCGCCCACGTCCTTCACCTGACGGCCGCGCGGCACCTCGGCGAGCACCCGGAGGCGGCCGTGGTCCTCGACGGCCGCACCAGTTCCCGCCGCTACCGGGTCGATGACGTGCAGCGGCCGGCCGAGGAGACCGGCCGGCCGCTGCGCGTCATCGAGTGCGTCTGCACCGGGACGTGCGGACGGGCACGCACCCGGCCGCCAACCGCGACCCGGGCCTCCACCGGCGGCTCAAGACCTCCGCAGAGCCTGCTCACCGTCCCCGCGCTGCGCCTGGACACCAGCACCCCCGTGCAGGACTGCACCCGCGCCGCCCTGGCCCACCTGACGGCCGCGACCACCCTCACCCGACCTGCTCCGGAGGGAGCCGCTCACCATCCCGATATCGCCGCCCGCACCCGACAGCCGACGAGCGGGCCGGCGGCGATACCCGGTTCAACGACCGACCGGCCCGGCAGAGCACGGCCGTCGCGGATCCCGGCCGGAACGGCACCCGGCGCCCGGTCGGCCGGGAATGCCGGCGGGGCCCTCACCGGCCAAGGGTTCCTTGGCCGGTGAGGGCCCCGCGCGATGACGTGCCGTCAGAAGGCGGTGCCGGTGCCGCCGTAGTAGCCGTCGATTCGGTCGTGGTACTCGCGGTTGCCGGTGTGCTGGTCCTTGTCGAACGCCGGGGAGTTCTTCACCTCGTCCTGGGTCCGGGCGACCCACACCGTCTTCTCGTCCACGTCGACGCGGGTGATGGTGCCCGCCGGGAGGAGAACCTCGCGGCCGAAGATCCACGGGCCGGTGTCGACGACGATGTGGGCGGTGTCGACGTCCTCGGTGTGCTTGTCGACCTTGCCGATGTGCCCGTCGGTCGCCTCGACGCGGAAGCCGGTCAGGTCGGTGCCCGCCGCGTAGCCCTCGGTGTTCTCGTAGCCCCACAGTCCGCTGGTCACAATGTGCTCCTCGTCGTTCGGTGTTGCTTGGACGAGGGCCCGGCTACCCCAGCCGGTGGCCGGCATGCCTGCGCCTTCCGGAGGGATCAGGCCACGCGGGTGGCGGTGAGGTGCCGGGCCGACGCGGCTGGGAGAAGGAAGTGTTGGAGGCCGGATCAGGGGCAGGAGGGCGTGCCCGGGACGGTCGTGAGTGGGAGGTCATGGAATGCTGATCCTTCTGTTGGTGCTGCTGATCGGGGCGGCTGCCGTCGAAGTGGCCATCGCCCCCGCCGGGCGCCACCGAGGCGTTCGACGTGTCGTGCCGGTCGTCTCCGAGGGCGCGGCGGATGCCCGGCACCGCCGCTGACAGGCAGCCCGCCAGGCAGCCCCGTGAGACCCGTCTGATGCTGTGCCGGCGGCGGGGTCCGGGGCGTCGGCATGGAGGCTGTCAGCCGGTCCAGCCAATCTCGCTGTCGATGAAGCCACCGGTGAGCCCGCCCGGGCCGGCCATCACCGCGCCGGTGAAGCAGGAGGCGCCGTCCGGACCGAACTCGGCCTCGGTCGCTCACGGGTGGCCGTGTAGTCAGGGTCGCAGGTGCGGAAGGGTGAACTCGGGCAGGGCGTAGGCGCCGGCCTGGGGCGCTGCCGGGTCGGTCGGGAGGTCGGCTCCGGGAATGTCGACGGCGTGGGGTTCGGCGTTGTCGACGGGTGTGTAGTCCAGTACCGCCGGATCCGGGATCTCCCAGAAACGGCGGGCGTTGGCGGAGACTGCGTACACGGTGGCGAAGCGGGTGGAGGGCGGGGCCGTCAGCGCGGCCCGAATGTATCCGACGGCGTCGCGCGGGCTGAGCCACGTCGCCAGATGCCGGGGCTCGGTTGGGACGGGCTCGAAGCTGCCGATGCGCAGGCAGATGACGGACAGGCCGAACTTGTCGGCGTAGAGCTGTCCGAGAGCCTCGATGGCCGCCTTGCTCACCCCGTACAGGCCGTCAGGCCGTACGGGCTCCTGCGGCCTCGTGAGATGCCCGACGGGGTAGAAGCCGGTCACGCGGTTGCTGCTGGCCAGCACTACCCGCTCGGTGCCTGTTCGTCGTGCCGCCTCCAGGACGTGGTGGGTGCCGAGCACGTTGGCGTCGAGGAGATCCGTGAGCTGCGCTTCGTCCGGCACACCGCCCAGATGGAGCACCTGATCAGCGTCTGCGAGTGCCGATTCCACGGCGGCCGCGTCGCGCAAGTCGATGGTGCGCACGTCCTCGTTGTCGGCCTCCGGCCGCAGCGGCACCCGGTCGAGCAGGATCACACGCGCAGCTTCACCCCGAAGTGCCTGGCGCACGACGGACCCGATGTTCCCCGCCGCACCCGTTACCGCCACTGTCCCCAGACGCACTACGCCTCCCCGGATGACCTCGCCTTCTGTATCCTCGTCGCTGACCTTCCACCGATCAAGCGATGGCCCGCGAAAGCACCCGGCCACCCGGCGATCACCGTGGCCGGGTACGAGGAGCAGCCCGAAGAGGCTCCGGGGCTTTGTGCACGTTGAGCCGCACCTACCGGAGCCGTTCGGGCGTACGCCGACACGGGGAGGGCTGATCGCGCGTCAACCGCCGGGTTGACTTTCCGGCGCCCCGCCCGGGCGGCGAACCGAGGCGTGCCCGGCCGCTACTCCGTCCCGGCTCGGCGGGGCGGAGCCGGGGGCGTTCCGGACGGCCGTCACGACTGGGCTGGCGCACGGGCGGTCGGCGCGGCAGCACGGGTCAGGTGGGGAGGATGCCGCCTTCGCCGAGGTAGCGCAGGCGGCGGATGCCCGCCTGCGCGCCGAACCGGTCGAAGTACAGGGCGGACCTCGCCGCCGGCGGATGCCACCCACCGTCTCAGACCGCCCGGGAGCACCGACCCAGACTGTCGGCGGGCAGCCGCACCGCGACCCGCGGGGCCGCCGGTTCGTCCTGCAGCTCCGCCCCCGCCTTCCTCGCCAGGCCCCGACCCTACGTGCTTCGCCCGGCGTGCATACCGACAACGCGCACAGCGGGCAGGCGCACCGGACGGCCCGCGCCACCGGGGCGGCGCGCCCGGTGGTGTTCGGGAGCGCGTTCGGCGGCGGAACTCAGCGGGCCACCCTCCTTCTCGGGAGGGCGGCTGCCGGGATGGCGGTGCGATGACGAACGGACGACGAGGCCGCCGCCTTTCCCGGCTCAAGGAGCTGGGTGCCATCCCGGCCCCCGCCAGCGGGAACTGCCCCGGAATGGACGGTCGCCCCTCGCGCACTGGCTGGCCCGCCGCCTCCCCTCACCTCGCTACCGCGTGCGGAACCCGCCGCCGTCTCACCCCCGGGAGCGGGACCCAGGGCCCGGGGCGGCCGGGAGAAGCCGCTGTGGGTTGGCCGGACCCCCGGCTTCCACGAAAACTCCACCCGAATGGCGTGAATGGATCCGCGATCCCGGGGTATCCGGGGGCCGACTATTCACAGCGCGAGGGAAGGGAACGACATGGCCGTGACCAGTGGACTCCTCCAGGAGACCCGCCCCCTGACCGGCACGGAGGCCGCCCTCCCGTCCCGCTCGGCCGACATCGCCCCCGAGCTGGCCGACGTGGAGGACCTGGCGGAAGTCGCCCCCACGGATGCGCGGGACATGTCCCGGGTCCTGCTGGTGCGGCTGGCCTCACTGGAGGAGGGCACCCGCGAGTACTCCTACGTCCGCTCCTCCCTGGTCGAGCTCAACCTCTCCCTGGTGCGCTTCGTGCTGCGCCGCTTCGGCGCGCACCGCGAGAGCATGGAAGACCTGATGCAGGTCGGCTCGGTCGGCCTGATCAAGGCCATCGACCGCTTCGACCCCGACCGAGGGGCGGAGTTCACCACTTTCGCGATCCCCACGATCCTGGGCGAGATCCGCCGCCACTTCCGGGACACCACCTGGGCCGTCCACGTCCCCCGCCGCCTGCAGGAGCTGCGCCTGACGCTTGCCAAGGCCCAGGACGCGCTCGCGCACGACCTGGACCGGTCGCCGACGGTCGCCGAACTCGCCTCCTACCTGGAGATGTCGCAGGAGGAGGTCATCGAGGGCCTCACCGCGGCCAACGCGCACAGCGTCGACTCCCTCGACGTGCCGGCCGGCGACGGCGAAGGCCCGGGTGCGCTCGCTGCCCGGCTCGGTGGCACCGACGACCGCTTTACCCTGATCGAGGACCTCGTCTCCCTCCAGCCGCTGGTCGCGGCGCTGCCCGAGCGCGACCGGTTGATCCTGTCGATGCGCTTCACCCAGGAGATGACCCAGTCCCAGATCGGCGAGCGGCTCGGGGTGTCCCAGATGCACGTCTCCCGTCTGCTGTCCCGCATCCTCACCCAGCTCCGCAAGGGCCTGGAAGCAGCCTGACCCGCAACTCCTCGGGGCGGGGCGGCCAGTGCAGTGGCCGCCCCGCCCCGGGCGTGCGGACCGACACGACGCAGTTCCAGGAGGGGATGAGGATGTCGGCACGCCATGACCCGCCCGCGCTCGGAGCAGCGGATCTCGACGAGGAGGGTGTGCACGTCGAGATGCAATTGGCGCCCGGTCACACTGTGGTCGCCATCTCCGGCGACCTGGACATCGAGACCATGCTGCCGGCCCAGGAGGCTCTGGAGCGCGCCTTCTGGGACAACCAGGTCGTGATCGCCGACCTTGAGCAGGTCACCTTCTGCGACTCCTCCGCCCTCAACCTCCTCCTGAAGGTCCGTGCGAACGCGATCGCGGCCGGGGCGCAGCTGAGGCTGGCCGCGGTGTCGGAGCCGGTGCGGCGGCTGCTGGAGATCACCGGCTGCGCTGCGGTCTTCGATGTGTGCCCCACGGTGGGGGCTGCTCTCCCGGAAGCTTCGTGAGCACCGGCTCCGCACCGCCGCGCGGGCGGTACGAGCAGATTTGTGGTCTGAGTCGCGGCGCAGCGGGCAGTCGCAGCTCAAGACCGCTGATACGAAGGGCTGACCGAATGAGCGCACCCGGGCCGACCCTCAACGGCCACCGGCCCACGGCGGCACTGACGCTGCCGTCTGGCGGGCAGCGCCGCCGCCTGCCGCTCGCCGGGCAGCGCAGGCCCGTCGCTGTGGCGCGGGCCTTCGTCCAGACCGCGCTGGACGACTGGTCGTGGCCCGACCAGGGCGACATCGTGCTCCTGGTGGCGGAGCTGGTCGCCAATACGCTGCTGCACGCCGACGGCCCGCTGGAGCTGGTCCTGGACGCGACCGGGCAAAGGCTGCGGATCGAGGTCAGTGACGGCTCCCCGGTCCTGCCCGTCGCCCGCGAGCCGCACCTTCCCGCCCGGCCAGGCGGCCACGGCCTCCACATCATCGCCTGCACCAGCGACCGCTGGGGCGCCGCACTCCAGTCCTGGGGCAAGACGGTCTGGGCCGAGATCGACGCCCCGGCACCGCCTCGTCCCTGACCCTCCCCCACCACAGGCCGTGCCAGGGAGCCGACCACGCAGCCGGGCCGATTGTCCGCAGTGCGGCGGCAAGGAGGGGGGCGAGGGGGCAACCGGCTCGGGTGGCGGCGCGCGGGCCAGGCGCCGGATCCGGGCGAACGCGTCCTCCGGGGCGAGTTGGGCGGAGCGCTCGTCGGGGCTGTGGGCGAGCGCGGCGCGCCACACCGCCGGGGCGAGCAGGTCAGGTTGTTCTGGGGGATGTCCTCCAGCAGGCTGGCCGCGTCCGCGTTGCCCGGGGCAGTGAGTGCGGCGAGATCTTCACGCTGGTTCAGGATGGTCAGGCACCCGGCGTCAACGGCGTCGAGGACACTGTCGAGCATGTCCTCGATCTCGTCGAAGAGCTGCCTGGTCTCGGCTTCCACTGCCCTGGGGGCTTGCAGGTCCGTGCGGTGGGCGTGGGAGTGAAGGGTGCCGACGATACCCAGCCAGGTACTGCCGGCCGGGCCGGTTTCGGCGAAGCCGTAGGTGGCCAGGATCGACACCACCTCGCACTTCTGGGTGTCCTGCTTGTTCATTTCGGCCGCCTTGCGGTCTTCCTGGGAGACGAGGACCTCTCGGACCGAGCTCTCGAGCTCGCGCAGCGCGTGGAAGAGGTAGTTCGAGCGGCAGGCCGGCTGGAGGTCGTGGTCGACGAGGCGGCAGGCGTCGGCGAACCAGGCTGGCCGGCCCGGACCGAGGCGGGTGAGTCGGGTGGAGACGCTGGCCCGGCGCTGCTCGCGGTCGGGCTCCGGCATTTGAGGCTACGTCACCCATGTGGATTTCCAGATCACTTGGCCATCGGCGGCTCGATGGCTCGGGTGTTGGGCAGGGGATGAAGTGTCCTCGACTGCATTCTGAACGCGGCACGTCGACACCAGGACCGGGCCAGCCGCCTTGTTCGAGGACTCCGGGGCTGCGCACGGCCACCGCGTCCCAGGCGGCCGGGGCCGCCAGGTCCTCGGCGACGAGCCGGTCGAGCTTCACCGACAGGTAGGCCACGTCCGTGCAGTAGCGCTGGTCCTGGTCGAAGATGAAGGCCGGGCAGACGGGGTCGGCACTGGGTGCCGTGGAGTCGGCCTGGCCGCCCTCACCCGCTTGATCTAGTCGGCTCATATATGGGGCACCACGTCTTCGGTGAGGGTCAGCGCCAGGGTTAGGCCGATGGTGGCGGGGATGTACTTGACCTCGGTTCGTGTCTTTCGGTGAGTTCGGGAGCCGCTGATCGGGTGACCGACGGGTAGGACTCGGAGTCTCCGGGACGACGGCCATTGAGGCGCCCGTAGCTTTGCAGGGCGGGCTTTCGGTTGCCTCCCTGACACAACGTGGCCGGGGCCCGCTCCTTGGCGCGGTGCCGGTGTGTCACGGTAGCGCCTGGTGGGGCGTGTTGATGGGCTCGTTCGTCAGCGGAAGTCAAGCAAGGTGTGGGCGATGACCGCCTGCTCCGGCTGGAGCGTGCCGGCGCCGCCCTCGATGTCCCACAGAGCGTTCTGTAGGACGCGCCCGAGCGTCCACGCGGTGGCTTGCTGGCGGTCCAGCCCGATGACCTCGGTCATGAGATGGAACCGGTAGCTGACGGCGCGGGGAACGTTGCCGGTGGCCACGACGTCGTCCCATCGGTTGCGCAGGGCGGGTAGCAGTTCGAAGCCGGGGTGTCCGGCGAGCGGCTTCGGGTCGATGGCAAGCCACCGCGTCCGTCCCACGGGCTGGGACGCGGGGTGCTTGGCTAGGACGTTGTCGTAGTGGAGGTCCCAGTGCAGGAGCCGGTCGCCGGGTTCCGGGAGCACTTCCCGCGTCGCGGCCGCGCAGGAGGCGAGGAGGCGGCGGTCGGCCGGGGCGTCCAGCAGCGGAAGCGAGTGGGGTAGGCGGTCGAGCATCGCGGTGGCGGTGTCGGCCAACAGCGGCAGGCCCTGGGGTGCCGGGGAGGCCACCAGGCGGGACAGGAGCTCGCTGAGGACCTGCAGTGCGGCGGTGTCATCCGCCACGCCGGCGAGTGAGCGGCTGGCGTCCAGGCGTTCGAGGAGCATCGTCCCGGTGTCGGGGTCGCTGTCCAGGAGGCGGACCGCGTCGCGGCCGGACCACACGCGCAGGGCGAGCGGTTCGCCTCGGGTCTCCTCGTCCACCGGCTGAAGCTTGAGCACCGCCGGGGTGCCGTCGGCTCGGATGACCGGAAGGACCAGCGCGACGACCCCGTGGGCCGGCGGACCGTCCAGTCGCAGGTCCCAGCGGTCCAGGAAGCTCTCCGCCAGGGCGGGCAGGGCGGTGACCCATGCCCGCCCGAGGTCACCGCGGTGGGAGGCGGCCAACGCCTCGGGGACGCGGATTCGATGGTGCGGTGAGCCGACGGTCATGGCGCTCCTGCTTTCGACACCTGATGATGTCCCAGAATGCCTGGTGCGAGGACAGGGGCGGGCGTCAGGCCGGTGGCTCGGGTAGGCAGCGGCTCTGCGGTGCCGCCGGTCAGCCAGCGGCCGCTGCCGGGGCGGCGAAGGTCTCGCGGGGCCCGAGGTCTGTGTAGGTCACGGAGAGGGCGGATTTGGGGTTCGATGACGAGCACGGTCACGCCCATGTCGCCCCGAGGCCCCGGTGGGCATTGATAGTATGTCAATTACACAGTAGTGCAATGCTCTTGACCACCAAGGACTGGTACGCAACAGCGCAATTCCGGTCGGTGCGACGACGAAGGGACAGTCCGGTGAGTAGTCTCAACAAGGGTCTGGAACGGATCGAAGTAGGCCTGTTGTGGGATCCGAGTCCCGCAGGCTCGGCCCGTCACGATCTGGACCTCGTCGCCGCGACATACACCGCCCCCGCCCCGTCCGGCGCCCCCGCCTACCTGGTTCATTTCGACAGCCGCGCTCCCGACGGCACGATCACCCTCACCCGAGACAGCCTTGACGGCAAGGGCCTCGGCGTCGACGAACGCCTCGTCCTGGAGCTCGACCGTCTGGCCGACCGCTACGTCCGGGTGGTCGTGGGCGTCGCCATCCAACAGAACGCCGGCCGACTGACGTTCGGGGACATAGCGAACCCCGTGGTGAAGATCCGGAACGGGCGCGATGAGTTCGCGGCTGTGGACTTCGCCGGCGCCGGTGAGGCGACAGCGGCGAGGGTCGCGGAGTTCGTCCGGGACAGCTCGGGGGCCTGGGGATTCCAGCCCGGCGTCTACGGCTTCGATGCCGATCCGGCGACTTTCGCGAGGATCATGGGCACCTGAAACCTGTTGCAGAAGGTCGGGTACGAGTAGGCCGGGATGCCTTGAACTACCCTCCTGATGCCGTCCGCGATCTCCCGCACCAGCAGTTCACCCCCGCCTCCGGTGTGCAGGAGGGCGTTGGGCATTCGCAGCTGGGCTCGCACGATCTCGCGCACGTGCGGCCGGCGCGAGAGATCCCGCTAACCCCCGACACCATCGCGCCTGCCCTGAACCTGCCGCCCGCCGCCCCAGGCCCAGGACCCTCGGTGCGAGGCGATCACCCACGGAACCCTGGTCGGCTGACCGGTGGCACGCACCGCTGCCCGTCGGAGCGCGGCACCCCTCACGGAGCGGCAGCCCCCACGAAGTACCAGCCGGGGCGGCATTACCGCGACGGTGGCTGCCAGGCCCCGGATCGTGCGTGCGCCGTTCGGCCCGCTGTAGTCCTCCCCCTGCGGCGCCCGCCCGGGTGGGCGCCGCAGGGGCCCCGGTGATGCCGACGATCCGGTGCTGCGCCACCGGCAGGCCGCGGTGGCCGTCGACCGGCCGCAGGCGCAGCACGCCACGCCGGGCGTCCCAGGTGTCGAGGAACCCGAACACTGCGGTCCGACCTCCTCGTCGGCCAGCAGTGGCTTGAGCAGGTCGCGGACGTTCCCGTCGTGGTGGTGGGCGGCGTCCGCCGGGGCCTTCGCGTAGCCGGGCCAGGGCCGCCTGCCTGGCCCACAAGGCTGCCCCAGTGGCCGACTATCGCGTCCAGGCCCGGGCGAACCCGGCATGGCTGATCGGGCCGCCGGGGAATCGAAAAGTGCCGGGCTCGCCGGGAACCGCCAGATTAGGAATCGGCTTGCTCGCCCCATTCGAACATGGGCAGGATCCTCACTCATGGAACAGACCTGGCAGATTGTCAACTCCCTTGCCAGTAGGCTCGATGTGCACTTCGACCGCAGCGAGGAGCTGCGCTGGACGGTGCAGGCTCTGAAGCTCCAGGAGGAGGCCGGGGAGGTCGCGGAGGCCGTCATCGGGGCCCTCGGCGCCAATCCCCGCAAGGGCTTCTCCCACGACTGGGACGACGTGCGCAAGGAGACCTGCGACGTGGCGCTGTCCGCCCTGGTGATGCTCGCCCGGATGGGCGGCGACCCCCGCCGGTTCTTCGACGAGCACCTTCGCTCGGTCGCCGCCCGCGACGCCCACGGGAGCACCCCGGCCTGAGCACCCGCCGCAGCCCGAGACCGGGAGTCCACTCCCGCCCTCGGGCTCCACGCCCGTACGCCCACCCGTCGACGGAAGGAACCGGATGAGCAGGACTCCGAATCGCGCCGAGGAGGTCTCCGACAGCGAGCAGCTGCTGTTCGGCGGGCCGATGCGCTACGACTACGGCTGGGCCAAGCACGAGATGGCCAGCGGGGAGGTCACGTTCTGGGCGGTGGCCCGGCAGATGCCCCGCTTCCTGCGTCTGGCCGGCCGGATGGCGTGGGAGGCCGACCCCCGGGCGCTGGTCGCCCTGATCGGCGCGGAGGTCCTCCGCGGCCTTGCCGCGGCCGGCGCGCTGATCGCCACCAACCGCGCCCTGTCCGCGGTCCTCGCCCCGGGAGAGGTCGGACAGGTACTGCGGGCCGCCGTCCCGGCGGTCGTCGCCGTCGGGTTCCTGGCCGCGTTCTCCTCGTTCCTGTCCGTGGCCTCCGGTTGGGCGGGCGGAAAGCTGGAGCCCGCCGTCTTCCGTCGGGCGACGGTGGAGTTCCTGGGCATCGTCAGCCGCTCCGAGCTGGAGGCCATCGAGGACCCCGAGTTCCTCGCCGAGGTCGACAGCGCCCGCTGGGGCGCGATGTCCCTGCAGAACATCATCGGCCAGGCCACCTCCGTGCTCACCGCAGGACTGTCGCTGATCTCCGCAGCCGGCGTCCTGTCCCTCCTCCACCCCGCCCTGCTGCCGATGCTGGTACTGATCACCGCGCCACGCGGCTGGGGCGCCGTGCTCACCGCCCGCCGCCAGTACGCCTCCACCCGCGCCTGGCTCCAGCACTCCCGAGCCAGCAGCGCACTGGCGGACATGATGATCCGCCCCTACTCCGCGGCCGAGCAGCGCGTCCACGCCAGCGGACCCTTCCTCCTCCACCACTACGAACAGATGGCCGCTTCCGCCGAGAGGGAACAGGCCCGCCTCGCCGGCGCCCGCGCCCGCACCGACCTGCTCACCGCCGCCCTCGCCGGCCTCGCCACCACGGGAGCGTTCGCCGTGCTCGGCTGGCTCGTCATGGACGGCGTGATCCCCCTCGCCGCCGCCGGCACCGCCGTCGTCGCCATCCGCACCGGATCCGCGAGCATCGGCGGCCTCGTCTCCCAGATCAACCGCCTCTACGAGGAGTCGCTCTTCGTGCGCGACCTCGACCAGCTGCGCCGCGACGGCCACGTCCGGGCGATCCCCACCGGAGGTACCCCCCTGCCGGACCGCCCTGAGACGATCACCGTCGAGGAGGTCACCTTCAGCTACCCCGGCCGCGACACCCCGGCCCTGGACAAGGTCACCCTCACCCTTCCGCGCGGGAAAGTCGTGGCTCTCGTCGGCGCGAACGGGTCGGGCAAGTCCACGCTCGCCCACATCCTGTGCGGCGTCTACCAGCCCCACCAGGGCAGGGTGCTGTGGGACGGGGTCGACACCGCTTCGGCCGACCGTCACCAGCAGTTCCGTTCGGTCACCCTGCTCGCGCAGAACTTCCAGCGCTGGATCTTCACGGTGCGGGCCAACCTCCTGCTGGGACGCCCCGAAGTCCCCCTGGACCAGGAGCGCCTGGACACCGTCGCCGACCACGCCGACCTGCAGACGGTGATCGACGAACTGCCCCGCGGCTGGGACACTTTGCTGGCCAAGGGGTTCGAGGGCGGAGTGAACCTCTCCGGCGGACAGTGGCAGAAGGTCGCCCTCGCCCGCACCCGCCTACGCCTGACCACCCCCGACACGGACGGCCGCCTCCCCGCGCTGGTTGTCGTCGACGAGCCGACCTCCGCCCTCGATCCCCAGGCCGAAGTCGAAGCCTTCGAGCAGATCCGCCGTCTCAGCGACCTCGGCGTCACCGTCGTCCTCATCACCCACCGCCTCGGGGCCACCGCGAAAGCCGACCACATCTTCGTCCTCGACCACGGCAAGCTCACCGAGGAGGGCAACCACACCGACCTCATGACCCGCCAACCCCCCTCCCGGTACCGGGAGGCGTATCTGCTGCAGGCACACCAGTACGAGACCACCGTCCCCGGTCAGGCCCGCGGCCGGGCCGACGCCGACACCCGCTGAGCCCGATCCGGGCACCGGCCAGCGAAGCTCCTCGCTCACCGTCCCGGCTCTGCCTCGCACCCCGACGTCCGGCAACCGGTGGTCCCGCCCTTCCTGCACCGCTGCACACCGATGAGAGGCGCTCCCGTGCCGCAGCCGTCCTCCGCGCTCGCCGTGGTCGCGCACCCGGACGACGAGGCGCTCCTCGTCAGCAGGGTCCTCGCTGGCCCTCCGCTTCGACGCCCGATCGGCCGTCCTCCGACGGGGGGCTCGCCCACCTCCGGGCCCCAACCTGTGGCGGACCGGCAGGCTGACCGCAGGGTCGCGGCCCCTGCTCTCCGGACTCTGGGAGATCACGGAGAGGATCCTGCAGACGGTGGCCGACGCGCAGCAGCACGCCGACCTGAGCGGCACGCTCACCGCGGTCGAGGCGACGCCGTTCGCCACGGCGGAGCAGACGGCCGCCCGCCGCCTGGCACGGTCATCGAAGGTTGACGAGTCTCACCGGAGTTTGACCGGCGGGCCGGGCGGGACGCGCTACGCCCGTACCTCGGTTGCGGTCAAGCCGCGGCAAGGTCGGGCAAAGGGCGGGGCAACCTGTTGGGGCGGGCCCGGGACGGCCGGCGACGCGAGGTCAGGGAAGGGCGACGTACGCGGCGTGGATCACGTTGGCGCCGAGGTCGCACCAGGCAGTGGAGGTGCCACCGCCGGCCAGGCCCACTCGGGCGGGCCGTCGTGGCGGTACTCGTAGCCGTTGTCGAGGCGCTTGCAGGTGATCGCGGCCTGGAAGCGCGACCTGCCGTCACCCTTGCAGGTGATGGCGGCACCGCGGTGTCCGCCGCTGCCCGTGACGTACTTCTGGGTGCAGCCGGTGATGGTGGCGGAGGCGGGAGGCGCGAGGGTGATCGCGGCTCCGACGACGATGGTCGAGGCGGTGGCCGCCGTGATGAGGCGTTGCCGCATGCGCACAGGGTGCTCCTGTTCGTCGGGACGAAATGCCTTGACGAAAGCATGACATATCAAGGTCGGCGGCGCACTCGAACACGGCGAGCGAAAGCGTCGCCCCGCCCCGGCCGGGGCGCGTCGGCGCGAGCGCGGCGACGCGCTACGCGAGGACGGTGATCGCGATGGCGAGTAGGCCGTCGCGCCCGGCCCAGCGGCCGTCCGGCCCTTTCCGGGTAGAGGATCGAGCTGCGGATCAGTGAGTCGGAAGCGAAGCCGGTCTTCGGCTCAGCTCGTGCACTGTGCCAGCGGATACAGGCGGTGAGGGCGGCTTCCTGCTCGCCGGGGCCGGGGTGGTCGGCGCCGTTGAGGGCGAAGTAGCGCAGAGCGGCGAACTCGGACTCGATCCAGTTCAGCCACGACCCCGTAGGTCGGCAGGAAGACCAACTGGACGTCGTCGGCCGCCGCCCAGACCCGCACGTTCGGGTGCTGGTGCAGGGAGAAGTCGTCCAGCAACGACGTACAGCTTCTCCCCGGGCCACCGGGCGCGCAAAGCCTTGAACAGGGGCGGGACCTCGCGAACGGGCGACGGACGGGTACCGGTGCGGTGCCGTGGACGTTGCGCCCCAGGCAGGCCGCTCAGGCCCAGGGCGTCCTCCTACCTCGGACGAGAGCTTGCGCAGACGGTCGAGGCGGCGGCCCGTCAGCTCCCCCGCCACTGACCGGGAGTTGCTGGTCAGCCCGGGCCGCACGGGGCCCGGGCTGCCGGACTCGGCCGACGTCGGGCTCTGAACAGCCCCGGCAAGCTCAGCGGCGGCGTCCTCGACTCGCCATGCCGCCGGCACCACGCCCGGACACGGCGGCTCGGGTCACCAGCTCCTCCCACTCGACCCGGACGCAGTCGTCGCAACGGGTGCCGGTACGAACCGGGGGGATCAGGTGAGCGCCGGCGATTGCGCGCCATCGACCGGTGCGGACTCGACGAGCTTGAACACCGTCGGGAGGGCCGCGGTCGGGTTGCCGGCCCGCCAGGGGGACCATGGTGCGGAGCTTGACCGTGGCGAACGTCGACCGATCGGACTCGTCATCTATGGCCGCGTGAAGATCACGACCCGCCAGCCGGAGCCGTCGAGGCAACCCTGATACCGGGTCCGGCGGCCTGAGGGGCGGTCGCCGCTGCCGGCACCATCAGGTGCTCCTTGCCGTGCAGCCCGGACAGAACGCAGCGGCGCGGACGCTCGATCGTCCGGGGCGCCTCCGAACGCCTCCGAACTCCCCCGAGCACCGCGGCTGGTGCCTTCGGCGCGCACCTCAGCATCCGTGCCGGCGTCATCGCGGGACGCCGATGGGGGTCCGCAACAGCCCGCCGCGCAACGGCACCCGACCGGCGTCACCGGCGTCCGGCACCAGCAGCAGGGCCGGACGATCCGTCGCGCTCCCTCGCCACGCGAGAAGGGTGCCGGTGGTGGCGCGGCAGCGATTCTCCGGGTGTGTCCGCCGTTCAGGCCCGCGCATCCGCGAGGAAGCGGCCGTAGCGACCTCCCCCTGACCACCGGCCATACGTGGCCGGTGCTTTGACCTGTGCGGTTGTCCGGCGACGCGTCAGCATCGACAGCGGATGGCAGGTTCGGCGGCCCCGGCCTCCCCGCGCGCGGCCGACCCGGGCTGCCCCGTTCGTGACGCCCGTGCGCGTACGTGAGGGAGGGGGTCCGACGGCGGAGGCGAAGGGGTCTCCGGCTGCCGGCCGGCGTGGTGGCCGACGAGTCGGGCTCACAACGTACCGGCGACAGCTGGGCGGACAAGGTGGCGTCGCTGTGCCAGCAACCGCGGGCGGAGCCGATGACCGCGGCCGAGCTCCGGCCGGCCGTACCGGGCATCCGGCCCGACCTCCACCGCCGTGATGGTCGCGGTGTTCCTCCTCCCCGTCCCGTGCCACCGATGAACAGCACCGACCCGAACCCCGTGACGAAAAGGACGCCATGCCGGACCACTACGGGAACCAGGACCCAGCCACGCCGACACCGCCCGCCTGGCAGCAGACGCCGCACGCGGTGGCGCCCCGGCCCGGCGACAGCGGCCGCCCGCCATCAGCCCCGGTCGGGTCAGCGTCCGCCGCGTCGTCTGCCGCGGCACCGTCCGCCCTCGCGCCGCCGGCGCGACCGCCGGGCCGAGGCACACCGCAACCCGCGTCGGCTGCCGCGCGACCGGTCGCGGGGCGGGGGGCGGAGCCTTCGTCGGAGGCGGCGGTACCGCCCGGGGTGCGGGCGACGCGGCGGGGAGCCAAGGTGCTGCGCCACTGGCCGCTGCTCGTGGCCGCTCTCCTCCCCTGCCTGGTGCTGGCCGGTATCGGGTGGTGGGTGTGGCCTCAACAGCCCGCGGGACGTGCGCCGCACGTGGCCGCGGGGACGGTCCAGGCGCAGCTCCTCGGCGCTGACAGCGTCAGCCGGCTGGCCGGGACGACGGTGGTCGCCGGCCCGCAGTCGGACCGGCCCCACGCGCCGCTCGACGTGGCGCCGCCGGAGTGCGCCGTCGCGGCGGGGCCGACGACAGAGGCGGTCTACGGGCAGGCGTGGAAGGCGTTCCTGTCGGCGACCTACCAGGACGCCGCGGGCACCGGCGGCTACACCGTGAACCAGGTGTTCGGCGTCTTCCCGGAGGCCGAGAAGGCCGGCGCCGCTTTCCGGACGCTCACCGAGGGCCTGGCCAAGTGCCCGTCGGCCACGGTCGCCGGTCAGGCCGGCCGCAGCTCGAAGTGGGTCTACACGGCGCGCCCCAGCACTGAGGTCGCGGTGGCGTGGACCGCGGCGCAGGAGGGTAGCGCGGGCTGGGCCTGCTCTCACCAGGCGTGGGTGAAGGGCACGAGCCTGGTGCAGGTCTCCGTGTGCCAGGCGGGTGACGGCGAGGCGACCAGTTGGAAGGTGGCCGACGAGCTCACCAAGCAGGTGACCGGATGACCGCGACCCCGCTCGGGCCGGCCGGCCGCCCCCGGCGGGCTGTGGGGCGTGCCGTCGCCCTGGTGCTGGCGCTCCTGCTGCCGCTCGTCGGCACGGCGGCAGTGACGAGGGCTGCGGCCGACACGCCGGTCATGGCCCCGCCCGACACCGTGGCCGCCCTGGCCCAGCCCAGGGACGTCGCGGCCGTCGCCCCGGCGCTCGCCCAGAAGGTCGAGGCGCAGAAGCGGACGGAGGCCGAAATCGAGCAGATGGTCAGGGAGGTGATCGCCGAGGCCGAACGGATCACCAAGGAAGCCGCGGAGGTGGAGAGCGCCGACACCGCGCTGTCCGCCAGGGCCGCCGCGGTGAACAGCGAGATCGACGCCCACAACACGCGCGCGAGGGCGCTGAGCGGCAAGATCGACGCCCACAACGCGGCCAAGCCTCCCGCGGATCAGGCCGCCGCGGTCGGCCGCTACAACGCCGAAGCGGCCCAGCTGCAGACCGAACAGAGCCAGGTCAAGGCCGAGGAGGCCAAGCTCCAGGGCGAGGAGGACGCGGTCAGGCAGCAGGAGGCGCAGCTCAACTCACGGAAATCCCAGCTCAACGCCGCTTCCAGGACCAATGCGGAGAAGTCCTCCACGGCAAGGGCCAGGTCCCAGCAGCTCCAGGTCCAGACCCAGCAGCTGCTCCAGGAGATGGCCGAGGTCCTCCAGAGCCTGGCCCGGACCCCGCCCGATCCGGCGGTGACGATGGATCAGGGCGGCGACGCTCCCGCGCCGCCGGAGCGCGACCACGAGGCCCGGGGCCGGGAAGCCGACACGGCAGACAGCCCCTACCGGCAGCCGCAGACCTCCGCCATGAAGCAGTACGGGCAGCAGAGCGGTACGACCGTCGACACGCGGCCGGGGACGGCGTACCTGACGCCCGAAGCCGTCCGGCGGCTGCCGGCCGCGCAGGCGGCCATGCTCACGAGCCCTGCCGTCCCCTACGACGGGTTGGCCCGCAAGCCCAACGGGCACTACACGGCACTACGGGTCCAGGCGCCCACCACTACCGCATCCCCGGCTCCAGCACCGGCACCGGCACCGGCACCGGCCACCACCGCATCCCCGGGCCCGGCCCCCACCGCTACCGCACCCCCGGCCCCGGCTCCGGCTCCAGCTCCCGCCCCGGCTCCGGCTCCAGCTCCAGCTCCCGCCCCGGCTCCCGTGCTGGCCCCGGAGGTCTTCGAATCCGGCGGGGTCGTCGCGTACCGCGACGGTGAAACGCTCCCCCTCGACGGGATCACGACGGTTCAGGAAGTACCCGCCTCCCCGGAGCCCGCTCCGGTGCCCAGCAACCCCGGCTCCGAGGAGAACGCCGACCGGCGCGTTCCCACCTGCAAGGATCTGGAGCCGACGGGGGCGGTACCCCTGAACGGCGGCGGGTGGGTCAGCTACCTGCCGTCGGACGGTCAGAACCGCAACCAGGGCGTCAATGCCTGTCTCGAAGGCACGCCCGGCTCCAGCAGGGGGCAGGCCGCGGCCGGCGACATCCGGGGCTGGACCGATGCCAAGGCGCGGGCGGCCACCCTGGGGTTCACTTCGGATTCCGACATCGCTCGCTGCCACTCCGTACCGCGCATGGCCGGCGGAACGGCGGACGAGCGGAACCTGACGCCGTGCTTCCAGCGGGGGGCCAACACCAACCAGCGAACCGGCGGCACGATCACCAACAGCATGCGGACCTTCGAGACCAGAGCCGAGAAGGTCATGGGCCGCGGCCCTGTGCTGTACAACGTGTTTCCGCAGTACAGCAGCCTCAGCAGCACCGTTCCGAACGGGTGGGCGATGTCGCTCCACGCCTGGGACGCCGCCACCGGGGCGACCACGGACTCCGCCCGGACATTCGTGGACAACCGCACGTACGGGCCGAACGGCCTGGTATCCCTGGGCAACTAGCCCCGGGCGAGAACGGACGACTGATGGGAGTGGACGTGAGCATCGAGAAGATGCTGGAGCGGCTCGGCTCGGTGATCGGGCCGCCTCTGGACGGGGTGGTCCCCGTCCCGTGGGAGTTGGGGCCGGAGGTGCTCGGGTTCCAGCTGCCGGCGGACTACCGGGCGTTCGCCGACCGGTACGGGATGGTCAGCATCAGCGACGAACTCCATATCTACACACCATCGGCAGCGCCCAGTCCCAAGATCGGGGAGCCGCCCGGCTTCGCCGGATTCCGGTACGGCACGACGAACCCCTACGGGTACTGTGCCTGGCTGGCCCAGGCCTACCGGGACGGGGACTACGAGGAGTGCCCGTATCCGTTGTTCCCGGCCGAGGGCGGCCTCTTGAAGTGGGGGAACAACTGGAACTCCGACCACTTCTTCTGGCTGATGCGGGGCCCCGACCCGGACCGGTGGCCGGTCGCCGCCAAGTTCGACTCGATGCGGGAGTGGGATCTCTTCGAGGGCGGATTCCTCGAGTTCCTGCTGGCGGCGGTGACGGAACAGTACCCGTACCACGGGGACGTCCTCCCCGGTGGGATGAAGCAGATCGGTGACGGCCGTGCCTACCGCTCCCGGGGAGACTGGTCGAAGAACCTTCGAGCGTGAACCCGCGCAGGTGGTGGACCACCCGCTCGGGGCGGCGTCCGCACAGGGACCTCAGGGCCCTGCGCGCCCGCCCCGGGAATGGAGGCGTTGGCCGTTCTTCAGTCGCTGAGGCCGGCCGGGCCGGGCGGTGGGGGCGGGCCCGCCCCTACCGCCCGGCCCGGGCGGTCTACTCGAACGCGGCCGCCGCCTCCCGCAGCGCCCGGACGACCGTCTCCGGGTCGTACGGCGCCGGCTCACCGGGCAGGTAGGTGACGGCGTGCAGCCCGCCGGTGTAGCGGAAGGAGCGGTGCCGTTCGTGCACCGGCCAGGAGACCGGGGACTTACGGTCGATCCCGACGCTGATGCCCTGGAACGGTGCCATGCCGATCAGTTGGTGCACCGGGCCGAGCCGGCCGCCCTCCGCGCCGTCCACCAGGATGCGGAACTCCCACTTGAGGTCGGCCACGGCCGTGGCCTCCAGGGTGATCCGGCGGGCGCCCGGCGCGAGCGGGCCGCCGTCGGCCTCGAAGAGCTCGCCGTACTGGTTGTAGGCGAAGTGCAGCCGGCCGTCCTCGACGTAGAGGCTGTAGCCGCCGCCCTGGTCGCCGTGCGAGACCAGGACGCCCCGGTCGTCCGCGCCGTGGGCGGTCAGCTCGACCTCGACGGCGAAGGAGCGGAAGGAGATCAGGCGGGAGGAGCGGTAGCGCTCCAGCTCGGGGGTGCCGGCCAGCAGGGTGACCGGCCGGCGGAGGCGGTCGGCCTCGGGTCCGCGCAGGGCGAGGGCGCCGCTGCCGTCGGCCAGCGGGAACACGCCGTTGCGCCAGGCGGCGGCCTCCCAGGCGGCGGCCAACTCCTTGACCAGTTCCGGGTGGTCGGCGGCGACGTCGTGGATCTCGGTCGGGTCGGTGCGCAGGTCGTGCAGGGCCCACTCGCTGTCGTCGTACGGCGCGCCGAACCGGTGCAGGGTGACCAGCTTCCAGCCGTCGCGGTAGTAGCTGCGGTTGCCGGTCATCTCGCAGTACTGCTCGGGGTGGGTGGACGGCGCGCCGGGCGTGCGCAGCACGGGGGCGAAGCTGATGCCGTCGAGCGACTGCACCGGTTGCCCGCCGCGCTCCGACGGCCTTTCGACACCGGCGAGTTCGAGCAGGGTGGGCAGGATGTCGGTGACGTACTGGTACTGCTCGCGGACCCCGCCGTCGGCTTCGGCGCGGGGCAGCCCGGCCGGCCAGGAGAGCACGAACGGCACCCGGACGCCGCCCGCGTAGGTCTGGCCCTTGTAGAAGCGGAACGGCGTGTTGGAGGCCATGCCCCAGCCGCGCGGGTAGTGGACGAGGGACTGCGGGCCGCCGATCAGCTCGATCTCCCGCTCCACGTCGGGGTTCCAGTCCTCGGGCAGGTTGGGGTGGTGGACGAAGCGGCTGAAGTAGCTGCGGGTGCCCTCCGCGCCGCCCTCGCCGGTGCCGCCGTTGTCGGAGGTGAACACGATGATGGTGTTGTCGAGTTCACCGAGCGCGGCGAGGGTGTCGGTGAGCCGGCCGAGGTTCTGGTCGACATTGTCGACCATGGCGGCGTACACCTCCATGTAGCGGGCGTACACCTTCTTCTGGACGTCGGTGAGTTCGTCCCACGGGCCGACGTCGTGACCGGCTTCGCCGTTGCGCTCGGGCAGCTCGGTGCCGGGCGGGAAGTGACCGGCGGCGAGCTGGCGGGCGAACCGGGCGGCGCGCAGCTCGTCCCAGCCGGCGTCGTACCGGCCCTTGTGCCGGGCGAGGTCGGCCGGCTTGGCCTGGAGCGGGCCGTGCACCGCGTTGTGCGCCAGGTAGAGCAGGAACGGCTTCTCGGCGTCGTGCGCCCGCAGGGACTTCACCATGGCGATCGCCTGGTCGGTGATGTCGTCGGTGTAGTAGTAGCCCTCGGGGAACTCGTCGATGTCCAGCGGGCTGTTGTCGCGGACGAGTTGGTGTGGGTGGAACAGGCTGGTGAGGCCCTCCAGCACGCCGTAGTACTGGTCGAAGCCTTTCTGCAGCGGCCAGTTGGCGCGGTTGTCGGCCGCGTTGGAGGCGGAGTCCCGGGTGAGGTGCCACTTGCCGACGGCGTAGGTGGCGTAGCCCCGGTCGTGCAGCAGCTCGGCGAGGGTGGGGATGTCCCCGGCGACCTCCATGCCGTAGCCGGGGAACCCGGGGTCGGCGTTGGCGACGAAGGAGTAGCCGACCCGGTGCGGGTTGAGGCCGGTGAGGAGGGCGGCGCGGGCGGGAGAGCAGAGCGGCATGGTGTGGTAGTTGGCCAGCTTGACGCCGGTCGCCGCGAGCCGGTCCAGGGTGGGCGTGGGGATCTCGGAGCCGAACGGGCCGATGTCGCTGTACCCCATGTCGTCGATCAGGACGACGACGATGTTGGGCGCGCCCTCGCGCGGGCGGACCGGCTCCGGCCAGGCGGGGGTGGAGGCGCCGAAGGTGCGGCCGACGGTGCCGGGGAACCCGGCGTAGGGGTCGCGGCGGTGCGGGTCGGCGGCGGTGCCGGGGGCGGTGCCGGCGCCGTCCTCGGCGAGGCGGGCGTCCGCGGCGGGGCGGGCGTCCGCGGCGGGGCGGGCGTCCGCGGCGGGGCGGTGCGGGTCCGGGGTGCTGGTCATACGGGGCTCCGGGTGGTGAGGTGCGGGGCGAGCTGCGGGGCGGACTCCAGCCGGGGGACGGCGGCCAGGAGTTCGGCGGTGTACGGGTGTTCGGGGGCGGTGACGACGCGGTCGGCCGGGCCGGTCTCGACGATCCGGCCGCGGTGCATCACCGCGATCCGGTGGCTGACCTGCCGGACCACCGCGAGGTCGTGGGCGATGAAGAGGATGGCGAGCCCGAGGTCGCGCTGGAGCCGGGCGAGCAGCTCGATCACCTGCGCCTGCACCGAGACGTCCAGCGCGGAGACCGGCTCGTCGCAGATCAGCACGCTCGGCTCGGGCGCCAGCGCCCGGGCGATGCCGATCCGCTGGCGCTGTCCGCCGGAGAAGGCGCGCGGGTGCCGGTCGGCCGTGGCCGGATCCAGCCCGACCTGCCGGAGCAGTTCGGCGACCCGCTTCTCCCGGGTCGCCCGGTCGCCGAGCCCGTGGGCGATCAGCGGTTCGGCGATGATCTGCCCGGCCGTCATCCGGGGGTTGAGCGAGGCGTACGGGTCCTGGAAGACCATCTGCACCTCGCGGCGGGCGGCGGCACCGCCGCCGCGGCCGAACTCCTCGCCGCGGAACCGGATGGTGCCGGCCGAGGGTGCGTGCACCTGGACCAGCGCGCGGGCCAGCGTCGACTTGCCGGAGCCGGACTCGCCCACCAGCCCGAGCGTCTCGCCGGGGTGAAGGACGAGGTCGACGCCGTCCAGCGCGGTGACGGCCCGTCGGCGCGGCCCGTACGTCTTGCCCACCCCGCTGACGGTGAGCAGCGGTTCGGGGCCCGGGGTGCTGTTGGCGGCGGCCTCGGAGGGGGCGTCCAGCCGTGGCACGGCGGCCAGCAGCTCCTTGGTGTACGGGTGCCGGGGCGCCGCGAGCACCTCGGCCGTCCGGCCCTGCTCGACCACCCGGCCTTCCCGCATCACCAGGATCCGGCGGCACGTCCGGGCGATCACGCCGAGGTCGTGGCTGATCACCACGAGGGCGGTGCCGGTCTCCCGGTTGATCCGGGCCAGCAGCCGGAGGATCTGCTGCTGGACGGTCGGGTCGAGTGCGGTGGTCGGTTCGTCGGCGACGAGCACCTCGGCGTCGTGGGCGAGGGCGAGCGCGATCATGATCCGCTGGCGCTGGCCGCCGGAGAACTGGTGCGGGTGGTCGCGCAGCCGGCCGGCGGCGTCGGGGATGCCGACCAGGCCGAGCAGCTCGACCGCCCGGGCGGCCCGCGCGGTGCGGTCCGCCGTGCCGTGCGCCCGCAGGGCCTCGTCCAGCTGCTTGCCCACGGTGAGCACCGGGTTCAGCGAGGACATCGGATCCTGGAAGATCATCGCGATCCGCCGTCCGCGCAGCTGGCGCAGGGCCGGCTCGGGCAGCGCGGCGAGGTCCTGGCCGTCGAGCTCGACCGAACCACCGGTGATCCGGCCGCCCGGCGGCAGCATCCGCAGCAGGGCCAGCGCGGTGGTCGACTTGCCGGAACCGGACTCGCCGACCAGCCCGAGCGTGTCGCCGGCCGCCAGCTCGAAGCCGACCCCGTCGACGGCGCGGACCTCGGGGACGGCGCGGACCTCGGGGACGGCGCCGACCCCCCGGCCGGTGGCGGCTCCGGCTCCCTCCCCCGCCCCGCCGAACGCGACGGTGAGGTCGCGGACCCGGAGCACCGGGCCCCTCTCGGGACCGCTCTCCGGGCGACTGTCGGGGCCGTGCTCCGGGCGGCTCGCCGGGCGGCTGTCGGGGCCGTGCTCCGGGCGGCTCGCCGGGCGGCTCATCGGCGCACTCCCTTGTTCAGCGCCTCGGCGATCAGGGTGAAGCCGAGGACCAGGGCGGTGGTGGCGGCCAGCGGGGCGGCCGCGAACGTGGGCTGGGTGGAGAGGTAGGCGACGGACTGGCTGAGGATCGAGCCGAGGGTGGGCTCCGGCGGCCGGACGCCGAGGCCGAGGAAGCTCATCGCGCCCTCGATGAAGACGCCGATGGAGAGCGCGACGGCGGTCTGCACGATCAGCGGGTCGGCCGCGTTGGGGACGACGTGGCGCAGCAGCACCCGGAGCCGGGAGGCTCCGCCGACCCGGGCTGCCAGGGCGTACTCCCGCTCCCGCTGGACGAGGATGCCGGCCCGCAACTGGCGGCCGAAGCCCGGGATCTCGGCGAGCGCGATGACGATCAGGACCGGCCAGCGGCCGGGGCCGAGGACGGCCGTGACGGCCAGGGCCAGGATGATCCCGGGGAAGGCGAGCAGCAGGTCGAAGACGCGCTGGACGGCGAGGTCGGCCACCCGGGACGAGGCGGCGAGCAGGGCGAAGGAGCAGCCCAGCAGGGCGCCGACCGGCACCGCGGCGAAGGTGATCGCGAGGTCGGTGCCGGTGCCGTGCAGCACCCGGCTGAAGAGGTCGCGGCCCAGGTCGTCGGTGCCGAAGGGGTGGGCGGCGCTCGGCCCGGCCAGGGCCAGCGCGCTCTGGGCGTTCGGGTCGAGGTCGGTGAGCAGCGGCGCGGCGAGGGCGGCCAGGGCGATCACGCCGACCAGGGCCAGGCCGGTGAGGCCGCGGCCGGTCAGCAGCCCGGCCAGGTAGCGGTTGTGGCGGCGGGCGCCGGGGGACTTCGGCCGGTCGGCCGTGAGGACGGTCATCGGTTTCACTCCCACCGGATCCGGGGGTCCAGCCACGCGTACACCAGGTCGGTGAGCAGCTGGACGGTGACGTAGACGGCGACGATCAGCAGCAGGAGGTCCTGCACGACGGGGTAGTCGCGGCGGATCACGCCCTGTTCGATCAGCTGGCCGAGGCCGGGCCAGGCGAAGATCCGCTCCACCAGGACGGCGCCGGCGATGAGTTGGCCGATCTGCAGGCCGAGCACGGTGATCGCGGGCGGCAGCGCGTTGGGCAGGGCGTGCTGCCAGACGATCCGCCGGCGGGAGACGCCGAGCGCGGTGGCGGTGCGGACGTAGTCCTCGGCGAGTGCGCGCTCCATGCCGTCCTTGAGGTAGCGGGCGAGCACGGCGGCGCTCGGCAGGGCCAGGCAGACGGCCGGCATCAGCAGGTACTGGACGGCGAGGTCGGGCTGGTCGAGCAGCGACTCGTGGCCGCCGGCCGGCAGCAGCCCGAGGGTGACCGCGAAGAGCAGCACCAGCAGGACGCCGGTGACGAACGGGGGCACGGCGAGGACGGCGGTGGTGAAGGCGCGGACGGCGGCGGCGACCGGCCGGCGCCGGGTGGTCGCGCCGAGCACCCCCAGCGGGAGGGCGATCAGGATCACCAGCAGCAGGGCGCCGAGGGTGAGTTGGACGGTGGCGCCGAGGCCGTTGCCGATCAGGTCGGCGACCTGCCCGCCGATCGCGTAGCTGGGCCCGAGATCCCCGGTGACGAGGTGGCCGAGCCAGCTGACGTACTGGGTGAGCAGCGGTCGGTCGAGGCCGAGCCGGCCGCGGACGGCGGCGACGGCCTCCGGGCCGGCGTCGGGTCCGGCCAGCGAGGTGGCCGGGTCGCCGGGGATCAGCCGGAGGATGAGGAAGACCAGGAAGGAGGCGAGGACGAGGACGAGCAGCCCCGAGGGCAGCCGTTTGACGAGGAAGGTGCGCATCGGTCAGGCCGTCAGGTAGGCGTCGTCGAGGTTGAGGTAGCCGAACTTGTTGAGGTCGGCGCCGCGGGCCTTGCCGCCGGCGACCTCGACCAGGCCGGCGATGGCGAGGTCGATGACGAACTCCTCGTCCAGCAGCACGTCGGTGATCTGCTGGTAGAGCGCCTTGGCCTCGGCGCCGTCGCTGTCCGGCCGGTTCCAGGCCTTCTGGACGACGTCCGTGTAGGCGGGCGAGCTGAAGCGCGAGCTGTTCTTCGCCTCGTTGAACGGGTAGGCGCTGACCGCCAGGGTGGCCGGGTGCAGCTGGGCGAAGCCGTGGCTGAGCGTCCAGAGGGCGGGCATGGTCTGGGAGATGAGCTGCTTCTGCATGGTGGGGGAATCGGTGGGCTGGAGCACCGTCTCGATGCCGACCTGCTTGAGGTCGTACTGCAGGATCTGGGCGACGGCGGTGGAGCCGGGCTCGTTGGAGTGCGCGAACGGCAGGGTGATGCTGTCGAGGCCCGCCTCCTTGAGCAGCGCCCGCGCCTTGTCCGGGTTGTGGCTGTAGCGGGTGGCGTTGGCCTCGCTGTAAGCGGGCGAGGACTTGGGCCAGGGGGCGGAGGAGACGGTGCCGTACCCGCCGAGGGCCTGCTGGACGAGCCGCTCGCGGTCCACCGCCCAGGCGATGGCCTGCCGGACGCGCTTGTCGCCCACGTGCTCGCCGGTGAGGTTGGCGCCGATGTAGTAGGCGCCGGCGCCGGTGTCGTACTGCTTGATGTGGAACTGCGGGTCGTCCTTGAGGGTGGCCACGTCCTTGCCGCGCACGGAGTAGGACAGCTGGGTCTGGCCGGTCCTGAGCGAGGACAGCAGGGACTCCGCCTGCGGGACGATCCGGATCTCGACGCCGTCCAGGTAGGGGCGGCCGGGGTTCCAGTACTTCTCGTTGCGGGCGAAGGTGATGGAGCTGCCGGGCTTGCGGTCGGTGAGCGTGAACGGGCCGGTGCCGATCAGTTTGGTGCCGGCGACGGCCTCCTCGACGCTGGCCGAATCCGGGATGATCATGAACTCGAAGAGGTCGAAGAGGTTGCTCACCGGGTGGGCGAGGACGAGGGTCAGCTCGAAGTCGCCGTTCTTCCGGAAGTCCGTGACGGCCGCGGCGGTGGACCGCAACTGGGCCGACCGGGCCGGGTTCTGGAGGTTCTTGACGGCGAACACCACGTCGTCCGCGGTGAACTTGCGGCCGCTGTGGAAGAGCACGTCCTCGCGCAGCTTCAGCGTGACCCCGGTACCGTCCGCCGCCACCTGCCAGGAGGTGGCCAGCTCGGGCTGCGGCTGGAGCCGGTCGTCGTACCTGGTCAGGGTGTTGAAGACCAGGCGCTGGACGAGGGTGTTGGCGCTCTGGGCGAAGAGCAGGCTCGGGGTGAAGTCGACACCGGCACCCACCGTGAGGACGCCGCCCCGGCGCGGGGCCGCCGATCCGCTCGCGGCGGAGGTGGCGGTGTCCGCGGCCGAACGGCAGGCCGCCAGCGTCAGCAGGCCGGCGCCGGCGAGGCCTCCGCGGAGCAGGGCCCGGCGGGAGACGCCGGGGGCGGAGGAAGTGGTGAACGCGGTCATAACGGGTCCTTCGACGGGGTGGTCGGGCGGGCGAGTGGGAGGGGTGGGGCTGGGGTGCTGGGCGGCGAGCGAGTGGGAGGGGGTGGGGCTGGGGTGCGGGGCGGGGGGTGTCGGGTCGTGGGGTGGTGGGGTCGTCCGGTCAGAGCAGCCGGCCGGGGCCGGCGGGCGGCGCCGGGGCGGACGCCGTCGCCTGGAGCGGCCGGGCGTACAGCACGCCCAGGACGGCGGCGCCGGCCGCCACGGCGAGCACGTCGGCCCCGCGCCGCTGGGCGATCAGCAGGTCCGCGTCCCGGTGCAGGTGCGAGCGGAGCGCGAACTCGGCCCGGACCACGTCCAGGTAGAGCGGATCGAGTACCGCGAAGGTCTCGGTGAGCACCAGCAGGTCGGGGTTGACCACGTCCGCCAGCAGGGCGAGGGCCCGGCCGACGATCGCGGCCCGGCGGCGGACCAGGAGGTCGGCCCGCCGGTCCCCGGCCTGCACGGCGGCGATCAGCTCGGCCCGGTCGGGCCGGGACGTGATCCCGTCCGCGGCCGCCGCCTCGAAGAGCGTGGTGTCCGAGGCGGCGGCCGCCAGACAGCCGGTCCGGCCGCAGTGGCAGAGCGTGTCGTCGCCCGGCACCGGCAGGTGGGCGACGTCGCCGGTGGCCGAGGCGGGGCCCAGGTGCACCACGCCGGCCACCGCGAGCGCCGCGTCCACCACGTGCCCGACGAAGAGGTGCACCATGGAGCGGCGGGCGGCCGGGTGCCCGAAGAGGATCTCCGCCTGGGTGAGCGCCCGGGCGTGGTTGTCCACCCGCACCGGCAGTCCGGAGGCCCGGGAGAGCAGCTCGCCGAGCGGCATGTCCTTCCATTGGAGCGGATCATGACGGATCGTCATGCCGCGGTCCGGATCGACCGTGCCACCGGTGACGGCGCCCAGCCCGACCACCGTCCGGCCGCCCGGCACCTGGGCGAGCAGCCGGGGCAGCCGCTCCAGCAGTGGCCCCAGCACGGCGTGCCCGGTACGGCCGCGGTTGCTCAACTCCTGCCGGTAAAGCACGTTTCCGCGCAGGTCCAGCAGGGAGAAGGTGGTGTAAGGCACCCCGATGTGCAGCCCCGCCACCGCCAGTCGGCCGGTGTCGACGTCCACCGGCAGCTGCGGCCGCCCGACCGTGCCCGCCCCGCCGCCGGTCAACTCGGGCCGCTCGCAGAGCAGTCCGATCCGGGTGAGGTCCACCACCTGCCGGGACACCGCGGAGGCGCTCAGCCCGGTGAGTGCGGCGACCCGGCTGCGGGCGATCGGCCCGCGGTCGAGCACGGTCCGCAGCACGGTGGCGGCGTTGACATCCCGCCGGTCGTCCCCGATGCGGCGGTCGTCGCCGGCCCGGCGGTCGTCCGCGGGGCGGAGGGCGGGGTGCGGGAGCGTGTCGGACATCGCGGGTGCCTTTCGGGCTGCGGGGCTGCGGGTCTGCGGGGTTGCGGGGCGCCGGCCCGCGGGTGGTGGCCCGGGCCCGGGGGACGGCCCGGGCCCGGGGGACGGCCCGGGCCCGGGCCGGTCGGCTCACGCCGGGAGGGAGGCCTCCAGCTCCTCGGCGGGGACGAGACCGGCCACCTTGGGCGGCTCGGTCGGCTCCAGCAGACGGCTCGGGGTGCCGTCCACGCCCACCGGCAGGTCGCCGTCCAGGGTGATCCGGCGGACCAGGCGCGGCTCGTCGCCGTAGTCGTTGACGGCGTAGTGCTGGGTGGCGCGGTTGTCCCAGACCGCCACGTCGCCGACCTGCCACTCCCAGCGCACGGTGTTCTCCAGGCGCTCGACGTACCGCTGGAAGAGGTCGATCAGGGCGCGGCTGTCGGCCCCCGACACGCCCACGATGCGCTGCGCGAACGCGCCGAGCAGCAGCGTCTTCTCGCCGGTCACCGGGTGGACGCGGACCAGCGGGTGCTCGGTCTTGAACGCGGTCGAGACGAACACCTGGCGGAACAGCTTGGCGATCTCCGCGTTGTCGGCCAGCTCGGGCCGCAGGGCCAGGCTCGCCGCGTAGTCGTAGTCGTTGGTGTGAACCGCCCGCAGGCTCTCCGCCAGCACCTTCAGCGGCTCCGGCAGGTCCTGGTAGGCGGCGACGGTGTTGGCCCAGACGGTGGAGCCGCCGGCCGGCGGGAGTTCCAGCGAGCGGAGGATCGACGCCTTCGGGTAGGACGGGACGAAGGTGACGTCGGTGTGCCAGTTGTTGGCGCGCACCCCCTTGGTGGCGTCCAGCTCGAAGATGTACCGGCCGTCCGCGCTGGGCACCGTCGGGTGGCCGACCGGCTGGCCCAACCGTCGGGCGAACGCCTCGTGTTCGGCGTCGTCCAGGTGGTTCTGGCCGCGGAAGAACAGCACCTTGTGCTCGTACAGCGCGGCCTCGACGGCAGCGACGGTCTCGGCGGGCAGGTCGCCGCCGAGCCGGACGTCGTGCACGATCGCGCCGATCCGGCCGGCGGCCGGGGTGATGCGGAGCTCGGTGAGGGCGGTGGTCATGGCGGAACCTCGGCTTTCGCGGGGAGGGGGGACGGGACGGCGAAGGAACGAACCGGCAAGGAGATGCCGGCCGGCCGCGCCGGTGTGGGGCAGGGCGGGCGTGCGGCAGGACCTGCCGGCGTGGCGCGGACCGGATACGGAACGCGGCGCAGGGAGGGGCGGCACAGGGAGGGGTGGCACAGGGCGGCGCGACGCACGCAGGTGTAGCGCGGTGCCGTGCGGTGCCGTGCAGGGAGTGCGGGCGGCGCCGGGTAAGCGGCCGTGGCGGACGGGTGTCCGACGGGCGCAGGGGCGGTGGGCGCCTTGCCCGGGGGCGGCGCCGGGCTCTACCGGATCAGCGGTACGGGCTCAGCACGGCCCCGGGCGGGAGCGGGCGTTCAGCGACAACAGCGGCTGCGGCCGTGGCCACGGCAGGGGCGGGGACAGGCAGGGCACGGGACCCCGAGTACGTCGGTCATCGGCCCTCCTTCCGGCGTGCTGCGAGTGGGCTCGGCGCTCATCGTGCTGAACGCCGAGGCCTGCTGTCAATCGCCGTTCTGCCTGCTGGTCAGCGGAGTTGCGGCGGTGTTGCGTCCCGTTGCGGCCGGTGTCCGAGCGATGGCGGGCGTGCGTCACGAGGGCATTCGGCCTTGTCGGGGGGCCTGGCGGAGTTATTAGCTCTCGGAGCGGAAGAAACTCCGACGGTCTCCGCAGGCCCGCTGCGGCCGCTCTCGGGCGCTGTTCGGTGCCGCCGCGCAGGCCTGCGGGCGCGGCGGCGTCGGCCCGATCGGGTTCGTGTCCGCATGCGCCTTCGTCTTCGTCGTGGTGCTCGTGATTTCGTCCCTGTCCCTGTCCCTGGTCCCGTTCCCGAGGGGAGAAGCCCGGTGCTCGACCTGGCACGTGAGGGGTGGCGCGGCTCTCCTGACCCTGGCGCGTCAGAGGCAGCGTCGGCGGCTGTCGAGGGCGACGTAGATCGCCGCGGGCCACCGGGTCAGGGCCCGGACGGCCCAGGAGCAGTCGCCGGCGCACAGCGGGTAGACGCAGGCCTCGAGGTTCTCGGCGCGGACGGCGAGGCGGGATCCTGGGACGGCGGCGATGTCGGCGGCGAGGAGGGGGCTGAGAGACCGTACGGATCTCGTGGAGGGCGTCGGCGGACAGGTCGATGGAGACCGCCTCTTGGAGCGCATCCCCACGACGGCCGACCGCCGCTTCCCACGCGCCCTGACCTGCCTGCGTCAGATCACCGACCAGATGATCGCCGAGCACCGACGGCGCCCCGCCGACTGCGTTCTGTCCGCGCTTCTCGGCGGAGTAGGCGAGGTAGCGGTCGATGACGGCTCGGTCGATCGGGGGGCGGGCGATGTCGGAACCCGCCAGTGCGCGGGTGGCGTTGGTCCGGTCGAAGTGAACGCCGGTGGGCCGCCCCCGCCCGCAGGCGGCCTGCGCAGTGTCCAAGGATCTGGGGAAGGTTGGCGAGCGTGTCGGCGCGTCCGCCGACCCCTGGTCGGCGGACGCAATGACCGCAGCAGATCAATCACCGAACAGGTGGGGCGGGGCGGGTCAGCCGCCGCACGCGCAGCCTGCGGCGGTCTTCGCCTCGGCCGGGCTCTGGGTGGGGTCGACGGCCTGTTCGTCGGGGGTGCAGCAGGCGGTGGTGCCGCAGCAAGCCTCCGGCGCACTGTCGGCGCTCTTGCCAAGGGTGTCCGCGTCGGCCTTCACGACGTAGACCTCCCACGGCTCCTTGCCGGGGCCGTGCACCCACGTCTTGTCCTGGAGCGCGTAGCAGCAGGAGGTGTCGTTCTCCTCGAAGGTGGCCAGGCCCGCGTCCTTGAGCCGGCTGGTCGCCGCGGCCACCTGCTCGGTGGACGCGACCTCGACGCCGAGGTGGTCCAGGCGGGTGTCCTCGCCGGCCTCACCCTCGATGAGGACGAGCTTGAGCGGGGGCTCGGTGATGGCGAAGTTCGCGTAGCCGGGGCGGCGCTTGGCCGGCTCGGTGCCGAAGAGTCTGGCGTAGAAGGCGATGGAGCCTTCGAGGTCGGCGACGCGTAGGGCGAGCTGAACACGGGACATGGCGGTTCCCCGATCCGAGGTCTTGTTTCGACATCTGTCGATACAGTGAGCTTGCCTCTCCGGATAGATGGCTGTCAACATAGACGTATGTCGAATCTGGAACTGCCGGTGCTCGGCCAGGACGACGCGGCGGCGTGCTGCTCGCCGATGGTCCGCGAGCCCTTGGGCGAGGAAGCCGCCATGGACCTGGCGAAGATGTTCAAGGCCCTGTCGGACCCGGTGCGGCTGCGGCTGCTGTCCCTGATCGCCTCGCACGAGGGCGGAGAGGCCTGCGTCTGTGACCTGACCGGCCCCTTCGAGGTCTCCCAGCCCACCATCTCCCACCACCTGAAGGTGCTGCGCGAGGCCGGGCTGGTCGGCTCCGAGCGGCGTGGGACCTGGGTCTACTACTGGGTGCTGCCCGCCGCGCTGGCCAAGCTGTCCGCCCTGCTCCAGACTCCGGCAGGCACGGCCGCCCAGACGGCAGGAGGCGCGAGATGACCGAGGTAGCTCCGCTCGGGCGCCGGGCCGCGGTCGAGTTCGTCGGCACCGGCGCCCTGGTCGCGGTCGTGGTCGGCTCCGGCATCCAGGCCACCCAGCTGTCCCAGGACGTGGGCGTGCGGCTGCTGGCCAACTCGCTGGCCACCGTGTTCGGTCTCGGCGTGCTGATCGCCCTGCTCGGCCCCGTCTCCGGGGCCCACTTCAACCCTGCTGTCACCCTGGCCGCCTGGTGGACCGGACGCCGCGGCGGGGAGGGCCCGGGCCTGCGCGAGGTCGCCGCCTACCTGCCCGCACAGATCGCCGGGGCGATCGGCGGGGCGGTGCTGGCGGACGCGATGTTCGCGCAGCCGCTGGTGCGCTGGTCCACCCACGACCGCTGGGCCCCGCATCTGTGGCTGGGCGAGGTCGTGGCGACCGCCGGCCTCATCCTGCTGATCTTCGGTCTGGCCCGGGCCGGCCGGGCGCACTTCGCCCCGGTCGCGGTCGCCTCCTACATCGGCGCCGCGTACTGGTTCACCTCCAGCACGTCGTTCGCCAACCCGGCCGTCACGGTCGGCCGGGCGTTCACCGAGACCTTCGCCGGGATCGCCCCGGCCTCGGTGCTGCCGTTCGTCGCCGCCCAGCTCGTCGGCCTGGTGGTCGGCGTCGCCCTGGTCGCCGTGCTGTTCGGCCGCCCCGTCGCGGCTGCCGCCGACGACGTCGTGGTCCCGTACGACGTGCACCACCCGGCCGCCGCCGGCCGCTGAACCCCGCCCCGCCGTTCCTGCCCGAAGGATGAACCCGTGAGCTCTCCTGCCGTCCCGTCCGTGCTGTTCGTCTGCGTCCACAACGCCGGCCGCTCGCAGATGGCCGCCGCGTTCCTCACCCGCCTCGGCGGCGACCGCGTCGAGGTCCGCTCCGCCGGATCCGCCCCTGCCGACACGGTGAACCCGGCCGTGGTCGAGGCGCTGGCGGAGGTCGGCATCGACATCTCCGCCGAGGTGCCGAAGGTGCTGACCGCCGAGGCGGTGCAGGCCTCCGACGTGGTGATCACCATGGGCTGCGGCGACGCCTGCCCGTACTTCCCCGGCACGCGGTACCTGGACTGGAAGCTGGATGACCCGGCAGGCCAGGGCGTCGACGCCGTGCGCCCGATCCGCGATCAGATCGAGCGGCGCATCCGCGGCCTGCTCGCCGAGCTCGGCATCGAGGCCGCCGCATGAACGCCGCCGTGACCATCACGGCGATGCTGCCCGAGCACGCCGGTCAGGTGCTGACGATCTACCAGCACGGGATCGACGGCGGCGACGCCACCTTCGAGACCACCGCCCCCGGCTGGGAGGCGTTCGACGCCTCCCAGCTCACCGAACATCGCCTGGTCGCCCTCGATGCCACCGGCCAGGTGCTCGGCTGGGCAGCCGCCGTGCCGGTCTCCGACCGATGCGCCTACGCCGGCGTGGTCGAGCACTCCGTCTACGTCCACTCTGCCGCCCGCGGCCAAGGCCTCGGCCTCGCCCTGCTCCGGGCCCTGCTCGCGTCCACCGACGCCGCCGGCATCTGGACCGTCCAGTGCGGCATCTTCCCGGAGAACACCGCCAGCCTCGCCCTGCACACCAAGGCCGGCTTCCGCGTGATCGGCACCCGCGAACGGCTGGGCCGACACCACGGACGCTGGCGCGACGTCATCCTGCTTGAGCGCCGCAGCCCGGCCGTCTCCTGATCCACCTGCGCCCGGCTCCGCCGGGCCGCCCCGTGTCCGCAGCGGCTCGGCGGCGCGGTGGCGCCGCGGGCTCGGCGGCCGGGCGGGCTCCGGTGCGTGGACGGCGTCCCGGGTGACGGTGGCGTCACGTCGGTTCCTCCGTGGAGACGGCCAGGAGCTTCGTCACCGAGCCGTCCTCGCCGACGACGTCGCGCAGGTGCCGGAAGCCCAGACGGCGGCACATCTCCAGACTCGCGGTGTTCTCCGCGCCCACCATCCCGTAGGCCTCCTTGAGCCCGAGGTGGTCCGCGGCGTGGCGCAGCAGGCCGCGGACGGCCTCGCTGCCCAGTCCCCGGCCCCAGAACTCGGGGGCGAGGGCGGTGATCAGTTCGTGGCCGTCGACGTTGCCGGTCTTCTTCAACTCCGCGTGGCCCGCGTATCTCCCGTCGTGCCACAGGCCCCACACGTCGAACAGGTCCTTGGGGTACACGTCCGTCTGGATCGCGCGGAACAGCACGCGCAGCTCCGACTCGGGGGCGCGTTCCTGGCCCATCCAGTGGCACACCTCCTCGATGCGCAGCAGTGCGACGAAGGCGTCCTCGTCCTCGGGCCGGTAGGGGATGAAGTCGAGGCGCTCGGTGCGCAGGGCGGGGGTCATGGCGGGCTCCGATCGGGGTGGGCGCCGTGGCGGTGGCAGGGAGGGGAACGTAGGAGGGGGCGGGGGCGCCGGGCCGGCGTTGTGCGGCCGGCGCCCCCGGTCGGGTGGCCGGTCAGGACTCGCTGTCGGCCATGCGCTCGCGCAGGCTGCGCGGGCGCATGTCGGTCCAGACCTCGTCGACGTAGGCCATGCACTCGGCCTCGGTGCCCTCCTTGCCGACGCTCTGCCAGCCCGCGGGTACCTCGATGTCGGCCGGCCAGAGCGAGTACTGCTCCTCGTCGTTGCGCAGCACCTGGTAGCGGGTGTTCTCGTCCATGTCACGTTCCTCGGTGGTAGCTGGGGTGCGGTCGGCGGTGATGGTCGGGCGGGCGCGCGGGGGGCCGCGGCCCGCCGGCGGGTACGGCGCGGTCATCGGCTTCCTCGGGCGTGCCGGGCGATGTGGCGCAGGGCCTCGCCGAACTCCTCGGCCACGCCGCGCACACTGGCCGTGTCGTGGACCGCGGGGCGGTGGTGCCAGGTGAAGGCGAGGCGGCCGTCCTGGACCGCGCCCACCACCTCCAGCGGGTGGGAGCCGCCGTCGCGGGGGTGGTGGTCCTGCCCGAACGAGCCGCGCTCGACACGCACCAGGCCGCGGCCGGCGCTCTCGGGGCGGGAGTCCCACTGGCCGAGGTAGTTGAAGACCACCTCGCCCCGGGCGCCGGCGGCGAGCCGCTCGCGGACCTCGGGCGGGCCGAAGGTGCGCAGCGCGCCGAAGCCGAGCCCGTTGCCCGGCACCGCGCGCAGTTGACGGCGCACCGACTTCACCAGGGACCGCCAGTCGCGATCGGGTCCGAACTCGCCGGGTGCGGGCACCTGGAAGGCGACCGGGTAGACGGTGGTGAACCAGCCGACCGTCCGGGAGAGGTCGACGCCGTCGAGCACGTCCTCGCGGCCGTGTCCCTCCAGGTCCAGCCGGACCTGTTCGCTTCCGGTCCAGCGGGCCAGCGCCAGGGCGAGCGCGGCCAGCAGGACGTCGTTGACACGGGTGCGGTAGGCGGTCGGCGCGGCCCGCAGCAAGGCCGTGGTGTCCGCCTCGTCCAGTTCCACGCTCACCGTCGCCCGCTCACCCGCCCCGGCGTCGGCCCCGGCGTCGGCGTCAGCGTCCGGGTCGGCGGGGCGGGCCGCCCGGGCGGGCCCGGCGGACACCGCCTGCTCCCAGTGGGGCAGTTCGTCGTCCAGGGCGCCCGCGGCGACGTGGGCGGCGAGTCCGAGCGCCCAGTCCCGGAAGGACGTGCCGCGTTCGCCGAGGGTGACCGGTTCGCCCTGCTCGGCCTGTCGGTAGGCGCTCTCCAGGTCGTCGCGCAGGATGCGCCAGGAGACGGCGTCGACGACCAGGTGGTGGGCGACCAGGAGCAGCAGGACCGGTTGGCCGGGGTCGCCGGTGAACAGCGCCGCCCGCAGGAGCGGGCCGCGGGCCAGGTCGAATCCGGCGTGCACGGCGTCGGCGGCCCGTGCGACGGCGGCGGCGGCCTGTTCGGAGGTCTGCCCGGTCAGGTCGTGGTGCTCCAGAACGTCGTCGGCGGGCGCCGGCGGCGGGTTGAACTGGTGCCAGCCCGCCTCGTCCCGGGTGAAGCGCATGCGCAGCGCGTCGTGGTGCTCCAGCAGGGCGTGCAGGGCCGTGCGCAGCGCCCGCGGGTCGGGGGCGGCGCCGAGTTCGAGGAGCGTCGACTGGTTGAAGTGGTGGTGGGCGGCGCGCGGGGTGCCGAGGAACCATTCCTGGATGGGCGTGAGCGGCACCTCGCCGGTCACCGGTGCGTCGTCGGCGCGCTGCGGGGCGTCGCGCACGACGGTGGCCAGCTGTGCGACGGTCTGGTGGCTGAACAGGTCCCGGGTCGCCAGGTGCAGGCCGTCCCGGCGCAGCCGCGAGACCACCTGCATGCTCAGGATGGAGTCGCCGCCGAGGACGAAGAAGTTGTCGTCGGCGCCGATCTCCTCGATGCCCAGTACGTCGGACCAGATCCGGGCGATCCGGCGTTCGGTGTCGGTGCGCGGAGCGACCCGTGGCCCGGCGGCGGCCTGGGCGGGTCCGGGGTCGGGCAGCGCCCGGCGGTCGGTCTTGCCGCTCGGGGTGAGCGGCAGCCGCTCCAGTGGCACGAAGAGAGAGGGGACCATGTGCGGGGGCAGCAGCTCGGCCAGGTGCGCGCGCAGCTCGGCGACGGGCACCTGGCCGGCCAGGGGACCGGCGGGACCGGCAGGACCGGCGTAGGTCTCGGCGAGGACGAGGTAGGCCACCAGCCTGGCGGGCCCGGCGCCCGGGCCGTCCCCGGCTATGCCGGTGCGCACGGTGACGACCGCGTCCCGCACCAGGGCGCTGCGGCGCAGCGCACTCTCCACCTCGCCGGGCTCGATCCGGAAGCCGCGCAGCTTGACCTGGTCGTCCATCCGGCCCACGAAACGCAGTTCTCCGTCGCCGTGGCGGCGCGCGAGGTCGCCGGTGCGGTACATCCGCTCCCCCGGCGCGCCGAACGGGTCGGCCACGAAGCGGGCGGCGGTCAGGCCCGGGCGGTTCAGGTAGCCGCGGGCCAGGGCGGGCCCGGCGACGTACAGCTCCCCGGTCACGCCGGGCGGGACCGGCCGCAGGGCGGCGTCCAGCAGGTAGACGCTGGTGGGTCCGGCGGGCCGGCCGATCGGTGGGGTGCCCGCGCCCGCCACCAGCGGGCCGGTCCAGCTGGCGACCACGGTGGCCTCGGTGGGGCCGTAGGAGTTGACCATCCGCCGTCCGGGGGCCCAGGTGTCGACCAGGTCGGCCGGGCAGGCCTCGGCGCCGACGATGAGGGTGCGCAGCGCGGGCAGCGCGGCGGCCGCGGCCGGGTCCACGGTGGCCAGGGCCGCCGGCGGGATCAGCGTGTGGCTGATCCGCCGGTCGGTGAGCACCTCGGCCAGCCGCTCGCCGACCAGCGGGCCCTGTTCGCCGGTGACCAGGGTGGCCCCGCTGAGCAGCGAGACGCACAGTTCCAGGACCGAGGCGTCGAAGCTGGGCGAGGCGAACTGGAGTACCCGGTCGCCGGGGCCGGCCGCGTACTGCTCGGCGGCGGCCGCGGCGAAGCCGGCCAGTCCGCGGTGGGTGACCAGCACGCCCTTGGGTGTCCCGGTCGATCCCGAGGTGTAGATGACGTAGGCGGGGTGGCCGGTGCTGAGCGCGGTGGCGCGGTCGGCGTCGGTGGGCGGTGTCGGCGCTCCGTCGGCGGTCCACACCTCGGCCGGGTCGTCGAGCACCAGGAAGGCGCCCGCGTCGCGCGCCATGAACTCCCGTCGCCGGGCCGGATAGCCAGGGTCGACCGGGAGGAAGGCGCCGCCGGCCTTGCTCACGGCGAGCTGCGCCACCACCGTCTCGGCCGCGCGCGGCAGCGCCAGGGCCACCACCCGCTCCGGCCCCACACCCTGGCGGATCAGCCGGTGGGCCAGCCGGTTGGCCGCCCGGTCCAGCTGCGCGTAGGTCAGTTCGCGTTCGCCGTCCAGCAGCGCCACCGCGTGGGGAGTGCGGGCCGCCTGCTGTTCGAACAGCTCGGGCAGGGTCGCCTCGGGCACCGGCCGGAACGTCCCCCGGGCCTGGTCGAGCAGGGCCTTCAGCTCGTCGTCGGAGGCCAGCGGGAGGGCGCCGATGGGGCGTTCGGGGTCCTCGGCGACGGCGGCGAGCAGGGTGGCGAGCTGGTCGGCGATGCGCTCGGCGGTGACCGCGTCGAACAGGTCGGTATTGTAGCTGATCAGGGCGCGCAGCGCTCCGGAGTCCGTCTCGGCGAACTCCAGGGTGAGGTCGAACGGCGCCTGTTCCAGCTCGGTCTCGACGTCGGTGACGGCGAGGCCGGGAAGTTCCAGGTCGGCGGCCGGGGTGTTCTGCAGGACGACCATGACCTGGAAGAGCGGGCTGCGGCTGGTGTCGCGGACCGGCTGCACCTCGTCGACCACCCGTTCGAACGGCACCTCCTGGTGCGCGAAGGCGTCCAGCACCGTGTGCCGCACGCCGCCGAGGAACTCGGTGAAGGGCTGCCCCGCCTCGACCCGGGAGCGCAGGACCAGGGTGTTGACGAAGAACCCGACGAGGTTCCGCGTCTCGGCCCGGTCGCGGCCGGAGGTGACGGTGCCGACCGCGATGTCCGCGTCCCCGCTGAGCCGGGCGAGGTAGGCCTGGGTGGCGGCGACCAGCGTGGTGAACAGGGTGGCGCCCTGCTCCCGGCCGACCCGGGCCAGCCGGCGGGCGGTCGGGGCGGGCACCTCCAGGCGGGCGGTGGCTCCGTTGCTGGTGCGCACCGCGGGCCGCGGCCGGTCGGTGGGCAGGTGGAGCGGCTCGGCGTCCGCCAGCTGCTTCCTCCAGTAGTCGAGCTGATCGTCGGCGGCGGCGGCGCCGGCCGTGCGCTGCCAGTGCGCGTAGTCGGCGTACTGCACCGGCAGGGACGGCAACTGGGCCTCGTCGGAGCCCAGTTCGGCGCGGTAGAGGTGGGCCAGGTCGGTGAGCAGGACGGAGGTCGACCAGCCGTCGGTGACGATGTGGTGCAGGGTGAGGGCCAGCACGTGGTCACCGTCGGCCAGCCGGACCAGGGTGACCCGCAGCAGCGGGCCCCGACGCAGGTCGAAGGGTCGGCCCCGCTCGTCGGCGAGCAGCCCGCGCAGCGCCGACTGCCTTTCCTGATCGGGCAGTTCGGAGAGGTCGTGGAGCGCGAGCGGCACCTCCCCCGGCTGATGGACGAGCTGGACGCCGCGCCCGTCGACGCTGTCGAAGGTGGTGCGCAGCGACTCGTGGCGGGCCGCCAGCGCGTTCAGGGCCGCGCCGAGGGCGCCGAGGTCCAGGGCGCCGTGCAGGCGAAGCGCGAGCGCGGTGACGTACTCGGTGCCGCCGGGCGCGAACTCCTCCAGGAACCAGAGGCGTTGCTGGGCGTAGGACATCGGCGGAGCCGCTTCGCGGGCGACCGGGACGACGGCGGGGTCCGCGCCGCAGGGTCGCCGCTCCTGCGTGAGCAGCCGGGCCAGTGCGGCCGGGGTGGGGTGGAGGAAGACCGCGCGGGGCGTCAGGTCGGTGCCGAACGCCTCGGCCAGCCGGGCGGCGAGCCGGATGCTGAGGATGGAGTCCCCGCCCAGCTCGAAGAAGCCGTCTTCCACTCCGGGCGGGGCTGTGCCCAGCACCTCTCCGAAGACCTCGGCCGTGCGGCGTTCGGCCTCGGTGCGCGGCGCGAGGCGCTCGCGGGGCCCGGCGTCGCGGTCGGCGTCCGGCGCCGGAAGTTCCGCGCGGTCGAGCTTGCCGTTGCGGCTCAGCGGAAGGGCGGCGAGCGGGACGAAGGCGGTGGGGACGAGGTAGTCGGGCAGCAGGCGGGCGGCGAAGTCCCGCAGCTGCGCCAGGTCGGCGCCCGCGGGGCCGACGACGTACGCCACCAGCTGTCGGGCGCCGGGGCGGTCCTCGCGGACGACCACGGCGGTGTCGGCGACCCCCGGGTACGCGGCCAGCGCGGCCGCCACCTCGCCGGGCTCGACCCGGAAGCCGCGGATCTTCACCTGGTCGTCGGTGCGGCCCAGGAACTCCACGGCGCCGTCCGGCCGCCGCCTGGCCAGGTCACCGGTGCGGTACATCCGCTCCCCCGGCGCGCCGTACGGGTCGGCCGGGAAGCGTGCCGCGGTCTCGCCGGGCCGGCCCAGGTAGCCGCGCGCCAGGCCCTCACCGGCGACGAACAGCTCGCCCGCGCAGCCGGGCGGCACGGGCCGCAGGCGGCGGTCGAGGACGTACACCCGCTTGTCGTCCAGGGGGTGGCCGACGGGCACGGTGTCGGGCACCGCCGCCGGGTCCGCGAGGGCGAAGGACGTCGCGAAGACGGTGGTCTCGGTGGGTCCGTAGCCGTCCACCACGCACAGGCCGGGGCAGGCGGCGAGGACCCGGCGCACGGCGGCGGCGGGCACCACGTCGCCGCCGGTCCACAGCCGGCGCAGGCCCGTGAAGCAGTCCGGCGCGTCCTGGGCCAGCAGGCGGAAGAGCCCGGCGGTGAGCCACAGCGCCGTCAGCCCGCCAGACGTCAGCCGCCGCAGCAGCGCCGCGTCCACCGGCCCGTCGGGGGCGACGACCACCCGGCCGCCGTTGAGCAGCGGTGCCCAGATCTCGAAGGTGCTCGCGTCGAAGGCCACCGGGGAGTGCAACAGCACCTGTTCGCAACTGCCGTCGGTGAAGCGGCTGTCGGTGGCCAGCGAGGCCACGTCGCGGTGCCGGACCGCCACCGCCTTGGGCTCGCCGGTGGATCCGGAGGTGAACATCACGTAGGCCAGCCGGTCGGGGTCGGCCGGCGGCGCGGACAGCACGGGCTGCCCGGCCGCCTCGGTACGGACGGCGGCGACCTGGTCGGTGGTGAGCTGGACGGTGGCGCCGGCCCGGGCGAGCAGCGCGCGGCGGCGTTCCTCGGACGCCCGGACGTCCACCGGGACGTAGGCACCGCCCGCCTTGAGGACGGCGAGCTGGGCGACGACAAGCTCGACCGAGCGGTCCATCGCCAGCGCCACCCGCCCCTCGACCGCCAGGCCGTCGGCCAGCAGCCGGGCGGCCAGCCGGTCGGACCACCGGTCGAGCCGGCGGTAGGTCAGGTCGTCCTCGCCGTGCCGCACCGCGACCGCCTCGGGTGTGCGGCGGGCCTGCTCGGCGAAGAGCGCCACCGGGCTCTTCGCCGCCGCCGGGCGAGCGGTGCTCTGCCAGGACGCCAGCAGCTCCCGGTCGGCCGCGGTCAGCGGCTCCAGCTCGCCCACCTCACCGTCCAGACCGTCGGCGAGGGCGGTGAGCAGCACCGCCAGGCGCTGGGCCGCGCGCTCCACCGTGGACCGGTCGAACAGCGCGGGGTCGTAGGCCAGGTCGAGGCCGAGCCGCTCGGTCAGGTAGGCACGCAGGCACCACGGGAAGGTCGTGGCGTCGTCGGCCCGTACCTCCGTCACCCGCACACCGGTCCTGGCCGCGACGGACTCGTCGACGGGGTAGTTCTCGAACACCACCATGCTGTCGAAGAGCGCCTCGCCGGCCGGTACCTCGCTCAGCGCCTGGATCCGGGTCAGGGCCAGGTGGTCGAAGGGGCGCCCGTCGCTCTGGCGCGCCTGGAGCCCGCGCAGCCAGGGCAGCACGCCGCCAGTGGCGGGTATCCGGACCCGGGTCGGCACGGTGTTGATGAACATGCCGATCATCGACTCGACGCCGGGCAGCTCCGCCGGCCGGCCCGAGACGGTGGTGCCGAAGACCACGTCGTCGCTGCCGCCGTAGCGCGCCAGCAGCAGGGCCCAGGCCCCCTCGACCACGGTGTTGACGGTCAGTCCGGCGTGCGCGGCCTTCTCCCGCAGCCGCTGGGAGAGGTCCTGGTCCAGCTCGTGGTGGACGGTGGCGGCGGAGCGGGCGCGGTGCGCCTGGCCGGGCACCCGGTCGTACGGCAGCGGGTTGCGCGCGGTGAAGCCGGCCAGGGCGTCGGCCCAGTAGTGCTCGGCCGCCTGCCCGTCCTGCTCGGCCAGCCAGCGCAGGAAGTCCGCGAAAGGGCGCCTCGACGGGCGGGGCCCCCGCGCGGCGCCGCCGGTCAGCGCGGCGTACTGGTCGCAGACCTCGGTCAGCAACTGCCCGCTGCTCCAGCCGTCCAGGATCAGGTGGTGGGTGGACCAGAGCAGCAGTACCTCGTCACCGGGGAGCGCGGCCAGCGTGAGGCGGGTGAGCGGCGCGGCGGTGAGGTCCATGCCCGCCGCGCGATCCGCGGCGAGCAGCCGCTCGGTCTCGGCCTCCTGCCGGTCCGCCGGCAGCTGCCGCCAGTCCAGCAGGGTGACGGGCACCTCGGCTCGCTGGAGCACCAGTTGAACGGGATGCGGCAGGCCCCGCCAGTGCACGCCGGTGCGCAGCGCGGGCGTGCGGTCGGCCAGCAGCTGCCAGGCCTCGGCGAACACGCGCGGGTCGGCCACGCCGGCCAGCCGCACCACGATCCGGTCGAAGTAGGCGCCCTCGGTGTCGACCAGCCCGTGGAAGAGCATCCCGGACTGGAGCGGGGTCAGCGGCAGCACGTCGGCGACCTGGCGCCCGTCGCCGACGAGCCGGTCCAGCTGCTCCTGGGTCAGGCCGGCGAGCGGGAAGTCGGAGGGGGTGCGGCCGCCGGCCCCGGGGCGGGCGCAGTGCGCCGCGATCTCGCGCAGGGCGGTGCGCATCTCCTCGGCCAGTGCGCGGACCTCGGCCTCGTCGTAGACGGCCGCCGGGTAGGTCCAGCCCAGTTCCAGGCGCCCGTGCTGGACCACCCCCGTGACGTCCAGGAGGTAGGGGCGGGCTTCGTCCGGGTCGGTGTCGCGGCCGGCCGGGGGCAGCGACGCGCGGTAGAGACCGTCGGCGCCGGCGCTCTCGGCGTCCCACCGGCCGTGGTAGTTGAAGCCGATCCGCGGAGCCGGCGCACCCGCCGGCGCACCGCCCGGCAGCAGGTGGCGCAGCGCACCGTGGCTCAGCCCGCGCAGCGGGACGGCACGCAGCTGCTCCTTGACCGAGCGCAGCGTCTCGTGCCATCCGGCGTCGGGGGCCACGCTCAGGGCGAGCGGGAACTCGGCGGTGAACCAGCCCACCGTCCGGGACAGGTCCAGGTCGTCGAAGAGGTCCTCCCGGCCGTGCCCCTCCACGCCCACCAGCACGCTCTCGCGACCGCACCAGCGCGCCAGGGTGCGCCCCAGGGCGCTGAGCAGCACGTCGTTGACCTGGGTCCGGTAGACCTCGGGGACCTGGCGCAGCAGGGCCTCGGTCGTCTCCGCGTCCAGCGTCACGGTGAGGGTGGCGGCGCCGCCGTGGGTGTTGGGTCCGGGCCGGCCGGCGGGCAGGTCGGCCGGGGCCGTCGCGGTCCGCGCCCAGTACGCGGCGTCGGCGGCCAGCGCGCCGGAGCGGGTGTGCTGCTCCAGCCGGGTCGCCCAGTGGCCGTAGGAGGTGCCCGCCGGGGGCAGTTCGGCGCCGCGGCCGGCACCGACCGCCTGGTAGGCCGCTTCGAGGTCGGCCAACAGGATGCGCCAGGAGACGCCGTCCACGGCCAGGTGGTGCACGGTGACGACGAGCTGGCCCGGCTGCCGGGCGCCGCGGTCGAAGAAGAGCACGCGGACCATCCGGCCCTCGGTCGGGTCCAGTTCGGCCTGGGCCGAGGCCGTGGTGTCCTGCACCGCCGCTTCCAGGGCCGCGGGGTCGAGGCCGGCCGCCTCGTACCGGGTGAAGACGCTCCGGGGCGCCTCGGCGAGCACCTCCTGGCGCCAGCCGGTGCCGGTGTGGCGCAGCCGGGTGCGCAGGGCCGCGTGGCAGCGCACCAGGGCCGCGGCTGCCTGGTCCAGGGCGGACGGGTCCGCGCCGGGGGCCAGTTCCACCCGCTGGGTCATCGTGAAGCGCATCGGGTCGCCGGGGCGGCGGCCGTCGAGGTACCAGTGCTGGATCGGGGTGAGCGGCGCCTCGGTGGGCGAGGGGTCGCCCCCGGCGTCCGGGCGCGCGCCCGCCGCACCGACCACCAGTGCGAGTTCGGCGACGCTCTGGTGCCGGAAGACGTCCTTGGTGGTCAGCGCGAGCCCGCCGGCCCGGGCCCGGGAGACGATCTGGATGCTGAGGATGGAGTCCCCGCCGAGCGCGAAGAAGTTGTCGTGCGCGCCCACCCGGGCCACACCCAGCACCTCGGCCCAGATCGCGGCGAGCCGCTCCTCGGTGCCGGGCCGCGGCGCCACGAACGCGTTGCCGCTGTCGGGCTGGGCGGGCGGGGCGGGCAGGGCGCGGCGGTCGGTCTTGCCGCTGGAGTTGCGCGGGATCCGCGCCAGCGGGACGAAGGCGGCGGGCACCATGTGGTCGGGCAGCGTCCGCCGCAGCCGGACCCGCAGTTCCTCGGTGGGCGGGATCCGGTCCCCGGCAGGCACCAGGTAGCCGACGAGCATCAGCCGGCCGGCGTGCTCGCGGGCGGTGACCACCGCCTCGGCGACGTCCGGGTGGTCGAGCAGGGCGGCCTCCACCTCGCCGGGCTCGATCCGGAACCCCCGGATCTTGACCTGCTCGTCGGCCCGGCCGAGGAACTCCAGCAGGCCCTGGGCGTCCCAGCGGGCCCGGTCGCCGGTGCGGTACATGCGCTCCCCCGGCGCGCCGAACGGGTCGGCCACGAAGCGGGCGGCGGTCAGGCCCGGGCGGTTCAGGTAGCCGCGGGCCACCTGCGCCCCGGCCAGGTACAGCTCCCCCGCCATGCCCGGCGGCACCGGCCGCAGGGCCTCGTCGAGCACGTAGGCCCGCAGGTTGCGGCCGGGGCGGCCGACGACCGGGCGCTCGGGGCGGTCCGCGCACCGGCCGTAGAGCGCGTCGACGGTGCACTCGGTGGGCCCGTAGACGTTGTAGGCGGTGACGCCGAGGTCGTGCTGCGCCGCGCACAGCTCCTGCCAGGCGGCGGGCGAGACCGCCTCGCCGCCGACCAGCAGCAGGCCCGGGTGGTGGCGGCCCGCCGCGAACAGCCCGGCGGCCGAGAGTTCACGCAGGTAGGAGGGGGTGACGTTGACCACGTCCAAGCGGCGTTCGGCGATCTGGGCGCAGAAGGCCTCCGGGTCGAGCCGGACGTCCTCGTCGATGAGGTGCACCTCCTGGCCGAACGTGAGCAGCAGCGGGCCCTCCCAGCTGGTGTCGAAGGAGAACGAGGCGCTGAGCGCCATCCGCAGGGGACGCCCGTCCGTCAGGTGCGGCGCGAACAGCCCCGCGCGGTGGTCCTGGCACAGGTTGACCAGCTGGCGGTGCTCCACGGCGACGCCCTTGGGTCGGCCGGTGGAGCCTGAGGTGTAGATGAGGTACGCCGTGTGCCGCGGCAGCAGCGGATGGCGGCGGTCGGCGTCGGTGAGGTCGTGGGCGGGCAGCCCGTCCCACGGCACCTCGTGCAGCTCCCGCTCCGTCAGCAGCGTCCGCGGACGGGCGTCGGCGAGCAGGAAGGCGGCCCGCTCCTCGGGGAGTTCGGGGTCCAGGCAGAGGAGGGTGGCACCCGCCTTGAGCACCGCGAGCAGGGCCACCAGCAGGTCCGAGGTGCGCGGCAGCCGGACCGCGACCACCTGTTCCGGGCCGGCGCCACGGGAGACGAGGTGGCGGGCGAGCCGGTTGGCCCGCCCGTTGAGGGCGGCGTAGTCGAGGGTGGCGTCCCCGGCCACCAGGGCGGTGGCGTGCGGGGTACGGGCGGCCTGCGCCTCGAACAGGGCGGGAAAGGTGGTGTCCGGCACTGCCATCGGCTCGCCCTGCCCCGTCCGGAGCACCCGGCGGCGTTCGTCGGCGGTCATCAGCGGCAGGGTGGCGACGGCGCTGCCCGGGTCCTCGGCCACCGCCTCCAGCAGGGTCCGCAGCCAGCCGGCCAGCCGCTCGGCGGTGGCCTCGTCGAACAGGCCGGTGCTGTACTCCAGGTAGCCGGTCAGGCCGCCGTCGCGCTCGACGAAGTCGAAGGCGAGGTCGAAGGTGGCGCTGCGGACCGGCGGTGCCAGCGGCGCCACCTCCAGGCCCGGCAGACGGGGTGCCTCGGTGCCCAGGTTGTGCAGGGCCACCATCACCTGGAACAGCGGCGTGCGGCTGGTGTCGCGCTCCGGCTGGAGGGTGTCCACCAGCCGCTCGAACGGCACCTCCTGGTGGGCGAACGCCGCCAGGACGGTGTCCCGGGACCGGCCCAGCAGCTCGTGGAACGACAGCTCCGGGCGCACCTGGGCGCGCAGCACCAGGGTGTTGACGAAGATGCCCACCACGTCGTGGAGTTCGGGCCGCTCCCGGCCCGAGGCGACGGTGCCCACGGCGACGTCCTGCTGGCCGGCCCAGCGGGCGAGCAGCACCTGGCACGCCGTCAGCAGGGTCATGTAGAGGGTGGCGTCGGCCTCCCGCCCGCGCTCGCGCAGCCGTCCGGTCAGCGCGGCGGGCAGGGTGAAGGTCAGCAGGGCGCCGTCCCGGGTGCGGACCGCGGGGCGCGGGCGGTCGGTGGGCAGGTCCAGCGGCTCCAGGCCGTCCAGGGCCTGGCGCCAGTGGGCGAGGTCCGCCTCGGCGCGGTCGGTGCGGGCGCGCTGCCAGACGGCGTAGTCGGTGTACCGCACGGGCAGCTCGGGCAGCTCGGGGCGGCGCCGTTCGAGGGCGGCCGCGTACAGCTCGCCCAGGTCGCGGCCGAGGACGGCCACCGACCAGCCATCGGTGGCGATGTGGTGCACGGCCAGCACGAGCACGTGCTCGTCCTCGACCGTCCGCACCAGCCGGGCCCGCAGCAACGGCCCGGCGGCCAGGTCGAACGGGGTGGCGGCGACGCGTTCCAGCAGTGCCTCCAGGAGCGCCGGGGGCTGCCCGCGGAGGTCGTCCACCGGCAGCTCGACCGGCTGCGCCGGGCGCACGCTCTGCCGGGCGCGCCCGTCCTGTTCGGTGAACGTGGTGCGCAGCGCCTCGTGCCGGGCCACCAGCGCGTCCAGCGCGGTGCGCAGGGCGCTCTCGTCGAGCGCTCCGCGCAGGCGCAGCACGGACAGGGTGGTGTACTCGGTGCCGTCCGGCTCGAAGCGGTCGAGGAACCAGAGCCGCTGCTGGGCGTAGGACAGCGGCGGCTCGACGGCCGGGTCGGCGGCGGGGATCGCGTCGGCCGACGGGCTCCCCCCGGCGGCCGGCTCGCCGAGGGCGGCGGCCAGGTCGGCCAGTCTGCCGTGGCTGAACAGCAGCCGGGGCGAGACGTCCGTGCCGAACGCCGCGCGCAGCCGGGAGGTGACCCGGATCGCGAGGATGGAGTCGCCGCCGAGGGCGAAGAAGTCGTCGTCCACGCCGACCTCGTCGGTGTCCAGGACGTCCGCCCAGGCCTCGGCGACCAGCCGTTCGGCCCGGGTGCGGGGGGCGGTCCGGTCGTGGCCGGCCGCGAAACCGTCCGGGCCCGGCGCGGGCAGCGCCCGCCGGTCGAGCTTGCCGTTGACGGTGAGCGGCAGGGCCGCCATCGGGACGTAGGCGGCGGGCACCATGTAGGGGGGCAGCAGCCGCTCCAGGTGAGCGCGCAGCTCGGCGGCGGACGGCGGGGCTTCGGCGCGCTCACCGCCGCCGACCACGTGGGCCACCAGGCGGCGGGTGCCGGCGGTGTCCTCGTACACGCCCACGGCGGCGGCGCCCACACCCGGATGGGCGTGCAGGGCGGCCTCGATCTCGCCGGGCTCGATCCGGTAGCCGCGGATCTTCACCTGCTGGTCGGCGCGGCCCAGGTACTCCAGGGTGGCGTCGGCCCGCCGGCGGGCCCGGTCGCCGGTGCGGTACATCCGGGCACCGGGACGCCCGAACGGGTCGGCGACGAAGCGGGCGGCGGTCAGGCCCGGCCGGTTCAGGTAGCCGCGGGCGAGGCCCTCCCCCGCGACGAACAGCTCGCCCACCGCACCGGGGGGGACCGGCGCCAGGTCGGCGTCCAGCACGTACACCCGCAGGTCGGGGATGCCGGTGCCGATCGGTCCGGGGCCGCCGGCGCGGGCCGTGGCGCGGTCCAGCGGGGCATGGGTGACGTGCACGGTCGTCTCGGTGATGCCGTACATGTTGACCAGGCGCGGCGCGCCGTCCGGGTGGCGGTCGTACCAGTCGGCCAGCCTCGTCACGTCCAGCGCCTCGCCGCCGAAGACCACCGTGCGCAGCGCCAACCGGTCCGCCAGGGCCGGGTTCTCGGCGTCGGCGCGGATCAACGGGTAGAACGCGGACGGGGTCTGGTTGAGGACGGTGACCCGCTCGTCGGCCAGCAGGCGCAGGAAGTCCTCCGGGGAGCGGGCGGTGTCCTCGGGAACCACGACGAGCCGGCCGCCGTGCAGCAGCGGGCCCCAGAGCTCCCACACCGAGAAGTCGAAGGTGTAGGAGTGGAAGAGCGTCCAGACGTCCTCGGCGCCGAAGCCGAACCACTCGGCGGTGCGGTCGAACAGTCGCACCACGTTGGCGTGCGGGATCACGACTCCCTTCGGGCGCCCGGTGGATCCCGAGGTGAAGATGGCGTAGGCCGGGCTCTCGGGCAGCGGGCGGCGCCGCGGGGCGAGCCTGCCGGCCGGGCGCCGCGCGAGGTCGGCGCGCACCTCGGCGTCGCCCAGCGCCAGCACGGGCACGTCGGTGGGCCCGGGCGCGGCGGCGTCCTCGGTGAGTGTCACCAGCGCCACCGGCCGGACGTCGCGCAGCAGCTGGGCCAGGCGCTCGGGCGGCAGCGCCGGGTCGAGCGGCAGGTAGGCCGCGCCGGTCTTGAGGACGGCGAGGACCGCCACCACCAGGTCGGTCGAGCGGGGCAGCGCGAGGGCCACGAACCGCTCGGTCGAGGCGTGGAGTTCGGCCAGTCGGTGGGCGAGCCGGTCGGCCCGCGCGTCCAGCGTGGCGTAGTCGAGGCGCTCGTCGCCGTAGCTCACGGCTTCGGCGTGCGGGGTCCGGGCGGCCTGCGCCTCGAAGAGGTCCACCAGGGTCCGGTCCGGCCGGCCCTGCGCGGCGCCGTTCCAGTCGACCAGCATCCGCCGCCGCTCCTCGGCGGTGGTCCAGGCCAGGGCGCGCAGCGGGCGGTCCAGGCCGCCGGCCAGCTCGGTGAGCAGCAGGCAGAGGCGGTCGGCCAGGGTGCGCGCGGTCCCGGCGTCGAACAGCTCCGGGTCGTAGGCGAGGTCGAATCCGAACCGCTCGCCCTGGTAGGCCCGCAGCACCAGCGGGAAGTTGGTGGCGTCCCGGGAGGAGACGTCGGCCAGTCGCACGCCGGAGCCCGCCGAGCGCGCCTCGTCGAAGGGATAGTTCTCGAAGGCGACCATGCTGTCGAAGAGCGGGCTGCCGGAGGGCACCTCACTCATGCCCGTCAGCTCGGCCAGCGAGACCGCGGCGAAGCGCCGGGCCTCGGCCTGCGCCTCCTGGAGGTCCCGGAGCCACGCCGCGGCGGTGCGCCCGCCGTCCACCCGGACCCGGGTGGGCAGGGTGTTGATGAACATCCCGATCATCGACTCGACACCGGGCAGGTCGTCGGGGCGTCCGGAGACGGTGGTCCCGAACAGCACGTCCCGCTCGGCGCTGTAGCGCGACAGCAGCAGCGCCCAGGCGCCCTGGACCACGGTGCCCATGGTCAGCCCGGCCTGCCGGGCGGTCCGGGCCAGCCGCTGCGACACCTCCTCCGACAGCCCGGCCGGGTGCACGCCCGCCGACCGGGCCTGGTGGAGCCCGCGCCGGATCCGGTCGACGGGCAGCGGGGTCGGGGTGGCGAACCCCTCCAGGACGCCCCGCCAGTGGGCCCTGGCGGCCTCGGCGTCCTGCCCGGCCAGCCAGCGCACGTAGTCGCCGAAGGGCCGGCGTGCGGCCGGTCGCGGTTCGGCGCCGGTGCTGAGCGCCGCGTACTCCTCGAACACGTCGGTGAGCACCTGGGCCAGGCTCCAGCCGTCCAGGATCAGGTGGTGGGAGGTCCAGAGCAGGTGCAGGCGCGCGTCGGGCAGCCGGATCAGGGTGAGCCGCATCAGCGGCGCCGCGGCGATGTCCACGCCGCGCGCGAGGTCCTCCGCGCGCACGGCGGCCACCCGCTCGGCCCGCTCCTGCGGGCCCGCCGCGCGCAGGTCCAGCTGGGTGACCGGGATCCGGGCGCGGCGGTGCACGACCTGGAGCGGGACGGGGACGCCCTCCCACACCACCGAGGTGCGCAGGGCGGGCGTGCGGTCGGCCACCCGCTGCCAGGCGGCGGCGAAGGTGTCGGGGTCGCTCACGCCGTCCAGGAGCAGCGCGGCCTGGTCGACGTACACGTCGTCGGGCCCGCCGACCAGGCGGTGGAAGAGCATGCCCTCCTGGAGCGGGGTGAGGGGCAGCAGGTCCTCCACCGCCCGGCCGTCGCCGACCAGCCGGTCCACGCCGGCCTGGTCCAGCCGGGCGAACGGGAAGTCGGACGGGGTGCGGCCGCCGGCGCCGGGGCGGGCGCAGTGCGCGGCGACGGCGGCCAGCGCGGCGGTCAGCGCGGCCGCCAGGTGCTGGACGGTGGCCGCCTCGTGCACCTGGTCGCTGTAGTGCCAGGTGATCTCCAGCTCGCCGTCGGCCACCACGGCGGAGATGTCGAGCAGGTGGTCCAGCGGCGCGTCGGGGGCGATGTCCCGGCCGGGTGCCTCGCCGGCCGGGGCGAAGTCGCCGCCTTCGGCGCCCGCCCACTGGCCGTGGTAGTTGAAGGACACCTGGGGCAGCGGCACCGCCCGCAGGGCGGCCGCGGCCGGGTCGGGCGAGCCGAGGCGGGCCAGTGCCTCGTAGCTCAGGCCCCGCCGGGGGACGGCCCGCAGCCGCTCCTTGACCGCCTTCAGGGTGGCGGCCCAGTCCGGGGCGCCGGCCGTTCCGACCGGGGTGAGGGTGACGGGGTACTGGGTGGTGAACCAGCCGACCGTGCGGGAGAGGTCGGGCTCGTGGCCGGCCGGCCCGCCGAGTTCCTCGCGGCCGTGCCCCTCAAGCGCGACGGCCACCCGCCCGGCGCCCGTCCAGTCGGCGAGCACCCGGCCCAGCGCGCTGAGCAGCACGTCGTTGACCTGGGTGCGGTAGACCGCGGGGACCTGGCGCAGCAGCGCCTCGGTGGTGGCCCGGTCCACCCTGGTCCGAACGGTGCGGACGGAGCCGGCCAGCGGGCTGCCGGGAAGGTCGACGGGCAGCGGGGCCGGCGCGGCCGAGACCTCGTCCAGCCAGTAGGGCAGGTCACCGTCGAGGTCCCCGGCCCGAACGCGCTCGGCGACGTGGTGCGCCCAGTCGGTGAACGGGGTCTGCTCGGGGTCCAGCCGGACCGGCTCGCCGGCGGCCGCCTGCCGATAGGCCAGGGCGAGGTCGGCCAGCAGCACCCGCCAGGAGACGCTGTCCACGGCCAGGTGGTGGGCCGTCACGAACAGCTGGGGCCGGGCGCCGTCGGCGGCCCGCAGCAGGACCGCGCGCAGCAGCGCGCCGCTGGCCGGGTCGAGGGCCGCGCGGGCCGCGTCGGCCGCGCGGCGCCGGGCGGCGTCCTCGGCCTCGGCGTCGGCGGCGAGGGCGGCCGGGTCGTGGCAGGTCAGCAACCCGCCGACCGGACCGGCTCCGGGGCTCTGGTGCCAGCCGTCGCCGGTGCGGGTGAACCGGGTGCGCAGCGCCGGGTGCGCGGCCGCCACCGCTTCGAGCGCCAGCTCCAGCGCCCGTTCGTCCAGGTCGCGCGGCAGGTCGAGCAGCATCGACATGCTGAAGTGGCGCAGCGGGCCGTGGGTGGCGAAGAACCACTCCTGCACCGGGGTCAGCGGCGCGGGTCCGTCGTCCCGCGCTCGCCGCGCCGTCGCCGCCGGGGCGAGCCGGCGGCGGGCCGCCGCGGCGGCGAGGTCGGCGACGCTCTGGTGGCGGAAGACGTCGCTCGAACCGAGCCGCAGGCCTGCGGCGCGGGCCCGGGAGACGGCCTGGATGCTGAGGATCGAATCGCCGCCCAGCTCGAAGAAGTTGTCCGTGACGCCCACCCTGGCGACGCCGAGCACCTCCGCCCAGATGCCGGCCAGCACCTCCTCGTCCGGGGTCCGCGGGGCGACGAACTCCTTCTGCTGCCGGTCCGCTTCGAGGTCGGGGGCGGGCAGGGCGCGGCGGTCGAGCTTGCCGCTGGTGGTGAGCGGCAGCGCGTCGAGCGCGGTGAAGGAGGACGGCACCAGGTGGTCGGGCAGCACCTGCCGCAGCGCCGCCCGCAGGTCGGCGGCGGGCGGCACGGCGTATCCGGTGGCGGGCACCAGATAGGCCGCCAGCCGGGCGCGGCCGTGTGCGTCGGGCACGGCCACCACCGCGGCCGCGCCGACGGCAGGCAGCTCCAGCAGCGCCGCCTCGACCTCGCCCGGTTCGACGCGGTGGCCGCGCACCTTGACCTGGTCGTCGGCCCGCCCGAGGTAGTCCAGGCGCCCGTCGGCGGTCCAGCGGGCGAGGTCTCCGGTGCGGTACATCCGGGCACCGGGCGGCCCGAACGGGTCGGCCGTGAACCGCGCCGCGGTGAGCCCGGGACGGTCGGCGTAGCCGCGGGCGAGCTGCTCGCCCGCCAGGTACAGCTCGCCGCCGACGCCGGGCGGCACCGGCCGGCGCCGGTCGTCCAGCACGTAGGCCCGCACGTTCGGCAACGGGCGGCCCACCAGCGCCCGGTCGCCGTCCGCGATCCGGCAGGCCAGTGCGTCGACCGTGCACTCCGTCGGGCCGTAGAAGTTGTAGGCGGCCACCCCGGGGTGCGCGGCCAGATCGCGCCAGAGGGCGGCGCCGACCGCCTCGCCGCCGAGCATCAGCACCCGCGGGCGGTGCCGCGGATCGGTGAGCAGCCCGGCGGGCAGCAGCTGACCGAGGTAGGAGGGGGTCACGTCGAGGAAGTCGACGCGGTGCTGGACCACGTACTCGACCAGGGCGGCCGGATCCATCCGGGTGACCTCGTCGACCACGTGCAGCGGGTGGCCGTCGGCCATCAGCAGCACGCCCTCCAAGGAGGTGTCAAAGGAGAACGAGGCGGTGAGCGCCACCCGCAGCGGGCCGCCGCCCGCGTCGGCGACGAAGCCCGCCCGGTGGGCGGCCAGCAGGTGCGTCACCGCGCGGTGCGCCACCACGACGCCCTTGGGGCGGCCGGTGGAGCCCGAGGTGTAGATGACGTAGGCGGTGTTCGCCGGGCGCAGCGGGGCGAGCCGGTCGGCGTCGACGGGGTCGGTGTCCCGGCCGGTGTCCGGGGCGGCCCGCAACGCGTCCTCGTCCAGGACCAGCGCGGGCCGGGCGTCCTCCAGCAGGTAGCGCACGCGCTCCGCGGGCAGGGCGGGGTCGATCGGCAGGTAGCCGGCGCCGGACTTCCAGACGGCGAGGATCGCCACGATCATGTCGGCGGTGCGCGGCAGCGTCAGCGCGACCAGCCGTTCGGGGCCCGCTCCGAGGGATATCAGGTGGTGGGCGAGCCGGTTGGCCCGGCGGTTGAGCGTCGCGTAGTCCAGCCGCTCGCCGCCGGCGACCAGGGCGAGGGCCGCCGGGGTCAGCGCGGCCCGGCGCTCGAGGAGTTCGGGGTAGCAGGCGTCGTCGACGGGCAGCCGGTCCCCGTTCCACTCCCGGGTCACCCGGCGGACCTCCTCGGCGGAGAGCAGCGGCAGGGTGCCCAGTGGCCGGTCCGGTTCGGCGGCGACGCCCTCCAGGAGCCGCAGCAGCTGGTCGGCCATCCGCCGCGCGGTGGACTCGTCGAACAGGTCGCTGCGGTACTCCAGCAGGCCGGTCAGCCCCTCCCCGTCCGGGACGAACTCCACGCTGAGGTCGAAGGTGGCCGCCTGCCGGGGCACGTCGACCAGGGAGACGTCCAGCCCGTGCGCGGCGGCGGGCGCGGGCGGGGCGGGGTGCAGCAGGACCATCACGTCGAAGAGCGGGTTGCGGCCCGCCTCGCGGGGGGCGCCGACCGTCTCCACCAGGCGCTCGAAGGGCGTGTCACCGTGCACGAAGGAGTCGTTGACGGTGGTGGTGGCGGCCGACAGCAGGTCGCGGAAGGACCAGGACCGCTCCACCGGGGTGCGCAGCACCACCGTGTTGACGAAGCAGCCGACGGCCCGTTCCAGGTCGGTGCGGGAGCGCCCGGAGGTCAGGGAGCCCACGGTGATGTCGTCCTGGCCGGACCAGCGGGCCAGCAGCGCCTGGGTGGCGGCGACCAGGGCGGTGTAGAGCGTGCTGTGCTGCTCGGTCACCAGGTCGCGCAGCCGGGCCGTCAGCCGCGCGGAGACGGTGAAGGTGTGGATCGCGCCCGCGCCGGCCTCCTCGCCGCGCCGGGGCCGGTCCAGCGGCAGCTCGGGAGCGACCGCGCCGGCCAGCTGCCCCTTCCAGTAGGCGAGGTGCTTCTCGAGTCGGGCGCCGGAGAGCTGCTCGCGCTGCCACACCGCGAAGTCGGGGTACTGCGTGGCCACCGGGGGCAGCTGGGGGGCCGCGCCCCGGACCAGGGCGGCGTAGGCGGTGCACAGCTCGTCCAGGACCACGCCCATGGACCAGCCGTCGGTGACGATGTGGTGCGCGGTCAGCAGCAGGACGTGCGCGGCATCCGACTCGCGCACCAGCAGGGCCCGCAGCGGTGGGCCCTGGCGCAGGTCGAACGGGCGGGAGTACTCCGCCAGCAGGATCGCGTCGAGGTTTTCCGCCGGGGTCGGCTCGCGGACCGGCAGCGGCACCGGCTCGGCCGGCCGCACGGTCTGCGCCAGGTGGCCGTCGGTCTCCTCGAAGGTGGTCCGCAGTCCCTCGTGGCGTGCCACCACGGCGGCCAGCGCCCGGGCCAGCGCCTCGCGCTCCAGCGGCCCGGTGAAGCGCACGGCGAGGGCGCTGTTGTAGCGGTGGTCGCCGGGCCGCAGCCGGTCCAGGAACCACAGTCGCTGCTGGACGAAGGAGAGGGGCAGCGGGCGGCTGCGGTCGGCCCGCGGGACGGTCCGCCCGGCGCCGGGCCCCTCGCCGCCGGCCTGTCCGGCCAGCCTGCGGCGCAGCGCTTCCCGCAGGTCCGCGGGCAGGGCGGCGGCGCGGTCTCGCTTCGAAGGCGTCATGGTCGTCGGGTCCTCACCGTTCGTCATCGTCGGGGCCGCCGTACGCGGCGTCTTCGAGCTCGCTCAGCACCTGCTCCTCCACCAGCTCCGCCAGGGCGGCCACGGTGCGGGAGACCAGGATGTCGCGGGGGGTGAGCGTGACGCCGAAGGCGTCGTTGGCGCGGGAGGCGATCAGCAGGGCGCGCATCGAGTCGCCGCCCAGCAGGAAGTAGTCGTCCTCCACGCCCACGGCCGTCCGCAGGCTCTCCTCCCAGATGGCCGCCACCGCCTCCTCGGTGGGCGTGCGGGGCGCCACGCGGCCGGCCTGCCCCCGCTCGACGGGGGCGGGCACGGGCAGGGCCGTCCGGTCGGTCTTGCCGCTCTCGGTGAGCGGGAAGGCGTCCAGGACCGCGAACGCCGAGGGGACCATGTGGCCCGGCAGGGAGCGGGCGGCCAGGGCGCGCAGCTCGGCGCCGGACGGCGCGTCGCCGCCGGGGCCCGCGAGCAGGTGGGCGACCAGGCGAGGCTGCCCCGGCTCGTCCTCCCGCACGCTCACCACGGCGTCCAGGACGGACGGGTGGCGCACCAGGACCGCCTCGACCTCGCCCGCCTCGATCCGGTGTCCGCGCAGCTTGAGCTGGTGGTCCGTGCGGCCCAGGTAGTGCAGCTCGCCTCGGGAGTCGCGGCGCACCCGGTCGCCGGTGCGGTACATCCGGGTGCCGGGCGGACCGAACGGGTCGGCCGTGAACCGCGCCGCGGTCAGCCCCGGCCGGCCCAGGTAGCCGCGGGCCAGGGCCGGTCCGCTCAGCCACAGTTCGCCCGGCACGCCGTCGGCCACCGGCCGCAGCCGGGCGTCCAGGACGTAGGCCCCGGTGGCGGGCAGCGGGCGGCCGATGGGCGGTGCGGCGCCGTCCGGCTCCAGCGGCGCGGACCAGGTGGCGACGACGGTGGCCTCGGTGGGCCCGTAGGAGTTGACCATGCGGTGCCGCGGGGCCCACCGGGCCACCAGGTCGGCGCTGCACGCGTCGGCGCCGACCACCAGCGTCTTGAGGTCCGGCAGCGTGCCGGGGGTGCCGGGCGGCAGGGTGGCCAGGGCGGCCGGGGGCAGCAGGGTGTGGGTGATCCGCTCCTCCCGCAGCACCTGGGCCAGCGGGGCGCCGAGCAGCGGACCGGGAGCGGGGACCACCAGCCGGGCTCCGTGCGGGAGGGACATGCACAGTTCAAGCACGGAGGCGTCGAAGCTGGGGGTGGCGAAGGCCAGCACCCGGTCGCCCGGGGCCACTTGGTAGTGCTCGGCCTCGGCCGCGGCGAACACCGCGAGTCCGCGGTGGGTGAGGACGACGCCCTTGGGGGTACCGGTGGAGCCGGAGGTGTAGATCACGTAGGCCGGGTCGTCCAGGTCCAGCGGGCGGCTGCGGTCGGCGTCGGTGGGCCGGCGGTCGGGCGTGCCGTCCGCCGGCGCGGCCAGCAGGCCGGCCACCTCCTTGGCATCGAGGGTGAGCGCGGGAGCCGCGTCGCGCAGCATCAGCTCGACCCGTTCGTCCGGATAGGTGGGGTCGACCGGCAGGAACGCGGCGCCGGTCTTCGCCACCGCCAGCTGGGCCAGCACCATGTCCGCCGAGCGCGGCAGCAGCAGCGCCACCAGCTCGCCGGGACCGGCGCCGCGCGCGATGAGCCGGTGCGCCAGCCGGTTGGCGTGCGCCTCGACCTCGGCGAAGGACAGCTCCAGGCCCGGGGCGGCCAGCGCCGGTGCGTCCGGCCGGCGGTCCACGGCGGCCTCCACCAGGGCGGGCAGCGTGGCCCGGGGCGCCGGGTCGAGCGGCGGACGCACCGGCCCGTGCAGCAGCCGGGTCCGCTCCCCGGGCGGCAGCACGTCGATGTCGTCCAGCCGGCCGGTGCCGTCCGAGGCGGCCAGCGCGGACAGCGTGTGCAGCAGCTGGGCGGCCAGCGAGCCGGCCGTGCCGGGATCGAAGTACCGCGGGTCGTAGCCGAGTTCCACGCTGAGCCGGTCACCGGGTGAAACCACCACGGTGAGCGGGTAGTTGGCGGCCTCCCGGGCCTCCAGGTCGCGGATCAGCAGGCCGTGCGCGCCGGCCGTCGCCTCGCCCACCGGGTAGTTCTCGAAGACGATCAGACTGTCGAACATCGCCGTGCCGGGCGGCAGTTCGCTCAGGGCTTGGATCTCGCTCAGCGGCAGGTGGTCGAACCGGCGGTCCTCGGCCCGGGCCTCCTGCACCGCGCGCAGCCACCCGTCGCAGCTCGCGCCGCCGTCGACGGTGACGCGGGCGGGCAGCGTGGTGATGAAGAGGCCGATGATGGTGTCCGCGCCGACCAGGTCGGCCGGCCGCCCGGAGACGGTGGTGCCGAAGCACACCTGCGACTGGCCGCTCCAGCGCGAGAGCAGCAACGCCCAGGCCCCCTGGACCAGGGTGTTCAGGGTGAGGCGGTGGCGACGGGCGAACTCCTGGAGGCGGTGGGTCTCGGCCGCCCCGAGCCGCTGCGACAGCCAGACCCCGGAGCAGGCCGTGGCGTCCTGACCGGGCCTGCGGTCGTAGGGCAGCGCGGTGGGCGTGGCGAGGTCCGCCAGGGCGCCCCGCCAGTGGTCCGCCGCCCGGCCGGTGTCGCGGCCGGCCAGCCAGCCCGCGTAGTCCGCGAAGGGCCGGCGCTCGGGCAGGCTCGGCCGCTCGCCGCGGGCGAGCGCCGCGTGGGCGGCCAGCACGTCCGACAGGACCTGGAAGACGCTCCACCCGTCCAGCAGGACGTGGTGGAAGGTCCACACCACGCGCACCGCGTCCGGGCCGAGCCGGACCAGGTCGAGCCGCAGCAGCGGGGCCCGGTCCAGGCCCAGCGGGCGGCCCCGCCGCTCGGCGAGGAACAGTTCCAGTTCCGTCCCGAGCCGCTCGGGCGCCACGTCGCTCCAGTCGTGCTCGGTGACGGGCAGGGTCGCCTGCCGGTGCACCACCTGAAGGGGTACGGGCACGTCGTGCAGCACCACGGAGGTGCGCAGCACCGGTGTGCGGTCGACCACGTGCTGCCAGGCGGCGGCCAGCAGGCGCGGGTCGCGGGCGCCGTCCAGCACGAAGGTGAGCTGCTCGACGTAGAGGCCGCTCCCCGCCTCGTCGAGGCCGTGCACGACCATGCCGGTCTGGGTCGGCGTGAGCGGGTAGATCTCCACCACCTCCCGCCCGGTGCCCGCCAGCCGGTCGACGGCCGGCTGGTCCAGCGGAGCGAGCGGGAAGTCGGAGGGCGTGCGGCCCCCGGCGCCGGGCTCGGCGCAGTGGCGGATGATCGCCCGCAGCTCGTCGGCGAGTTCGGCGGCCAGCCGGGCGACGGTCTCCCGCCGGTGCACCTCCCGGGAGTACGACCAGGTGAACCCCAGCCGCCCCTCGCTCACCTGCCCGAGGACGTCGAGGAGGTGCGGCCGCTCGGCCGAGGGGTCCATACCGCCGCCGAGCGGGCCGGACGGCGCGTGCAGCAGACCGCCCGGCGGGTGGTTCCGGTCCTGGCGCCCCAGGTAGTTGAAGCCGATCCGCGGCAGCTCCGGCAGCGGCGGTCCCCCGGCGGGCCGCAGGTGGCGAAGCGCGCCGTAGCCGAGTCCGCCGCGCGGCACCGCGCGCAGGCTCTCCTTGACCGCCTTCAGCGCGCCGCCGGTGTCCGCGTCCCGGGGCACCTCCAGGGCGACGGGGTACATCGTGGTGAACCAGCCGACGGTCCGGGCGAGGTCGACGTCGTCGAACAGCTCCTCCCGGCCGTGGCCCTCCAGGGTCACCGCCACCCGGTCCCGGCCGGTCCAGCGGGACAGCACGCGGCCCAGGGCGCAGAGCAGGACGTCGTTGACCCGGGTCCGGTAGACCTCCGGCACGTCCTGGAGCAGCCGGCGGGTCTCCTCGGCGTCCAGGCCGACGGTCAGCGCCTCCTCGACGGCCGCCGTGTTGGCGCCGTCGAGGTCCCTCGGCAGCACGGTCGCGCCGTCCCCGTCGTCGAGGCCCTGCCAGTGGACGAGTTCGTCGTCGAAGCCGCCGGCCGCGGTGTGCGCGGCGAGCCGGCGGGCCCAGGCCTGGAACGAGGTGCTCTTGGCCCCGAGGTCGGGCGTCCGACCTTCGCCCAGGGCGCGATAGGCGCGCTCCAGATCCTCCAGGATCAGCCGCCAGGAGACCGCGTCCACCACCAGGTGGTGCGCGGCCAGCAGCAGGACCGGGTGCGCCGCGCCGTCGAAGCGGCACAGCGCGGCGCGCAGTAGTGGCCCGCTGCCCAGGTCGAAGCCGTCCGCCAGGTCGGCGGCGGCCTCGCGCAGCGCCGCCGCGAGGACCCGCGGCTCACCGCCGGGCAGGTCGTGCACCCGCAGGCTGGCCGGCGCGCCGCCGGGGGCGGCTCCGTACTGGCGCCACTGACCGGGGCCGGTCGGCTCGAACCGGAGGCTCAGGGCGTCGTGGTGGGCCAGTACGGCGGTCAGGGCCGCGCGCAGCAGGGTCTCGTCGGCGTCCGCCGCGAGCTGGTAGGAGACCCCCTGGGTGAAGCGGGCGTCACCGCCCAGGGTGTCGAACAGCCAGTGCTGGACGGGGGTGAGCGGGACCTCGCCCACCACCGCGCCCTGCTCGGCGACGACCGCCGCGGCCGGGGCCTCCTCGGCGGCCAGGGCGAGTTCGGCCAGTGTCTGGTGCGAGAACAGGTGCCGGGGGGTCAGCGCGAGCCCGGCCCGGCGGGCGGCTGAGACGATCTGGATCCCCAGGATCGAGTCGCCGCCGAGCGCGAAGTAGTTGTCGTCCGGGCCCACGTCGGGCACACCGAGGACCTCGGACCAGATCGCGGCGAGCAGCCGCTCGGTGCCGGTGCGCGAGGGCCGGTCGCCGGCCGCGGCCGGGGTGGCCCGCGGCGGCTCGGACAGGGTGCCCCCCGGCGCCGGGGCCACCGCCGCCGCGCGCCGTTCGAGGGCCGCGCGTCCGCGCGGGGGGTCCGGCAACGGCACGTCGGCCGGCGCCTGTTCGAGGTCCGCCGCGATCGCCGCGAGCAGCGTCGCCAGGCCCGCCCCGAGCGCCTCGACGGTCGTCGCGTCGAAGGCGGCCGGGTCGTACTCGAGGCTGACCGACAACGCCTCGCCGGGCACCACCACCACGCACAGCGGGTAGTTGGTGGGCTCCACGTCGCGTTCGGCCTCGACGGCCAGGCCGTAACGGTTCACCGCGTCCTCGTCGAACGGGTAGTTCTCGAAGACCACGATGCTGTCGAACAGGCTGGTCCCGCCGGGCACCTCGCTCCAGGTCTGCAGCTGCGCCAGCGAGACGAAGCCGTGGCGCCGGTCCTCCGACTGGGCGGCCTGCAGAGCACGCAGCCACTCCCGCAGCGGGCGCTGTCCCTCGATCCGCACCCGGGTGGGCAGCGTGTTGATGAACAGCCCCACCATCGAGGTCACGCCGGGCAGTTCGGCAGGCCGACCGGAGACGATGGTCCCGAACACCACGTCGTCGCCGCCGCCGCAGCGCGCGAGCAGCAGCGCCCAGGCGCCCTGCAGCACGGTGTTGACGGTCAGCCCCGCCTGTTGCGCCGTCTCGCGCAGCCGCGGCGACAGGTCGTTGTCGAGCGCCACGCGCACCGACGCGCCGGAGGAGGCGCGGTGGGCCCCGACGGGCCACCGGTCCCGGGGCAGTGGGGTGGCGGCCGGGAATCCGGCGAGGACCTCGCGCCAGTGCCGCTCGGCCCGGGCGGGGTCCTGCCCGGCCAGCCAGCCCAGGTAGTGGCCGAAGGGAGCCCGCTCGGGCGCCGCCGCCGGGCGCCCGGTGGTGAGGGCGTCGTACCGCTCGCACACCTCGTCGAAGACCTGGGCCGCGCTCCACCCGTCCAGCAGGACGTGGTGGAAGGTCCACACCATCCGCACCCGGGTCGGTGACAGCCGGATCAGGGCGAGCCGCGTCAGCGGCGCCGTGCGCAGGTCGAGGCCGGCCTGCCGGTCCTCGGCGACCAGACGGGCCGTCTCGCGCTCGATCCGGTCGGCCGGCCACTGCGTCCAGTCGTGGTGGGCCACCGGCACGGCGGCCCGCTGCTGGACGACCTGGTGCGGCTCGGCGCTCTCCTCCCAGGTCAGCCGGGTGCGCAGGACCGGGTTGGCGTCCGCGGTCCGCTGCCACGCCTCGGCCAGGGCGTGCGGGTCGGTGACCCCGGACAGCACCAGCTGCACCTGATTGAGGTAGGTGCGGCCGTCCGGTTCGAGCAGGCTGTGGAAGAGCATGCCGGCCTGCATCGGCGTCAGCGGGTAGACGTCCGCCACGTCGCGCCCGTCCCCCACGATCCGGTCGACGGCCGCCTGGTCCAGGCGGGCCAGTGGGAAGTCCGCGGGGGTGCGGCCGCCGGCGTCCGGGTCGGCGCAGTGGGCGACGATGCCTTCCAGCGCGCTCACCATGCCGTCCGCCAGCGCGGCCACGGTCCGCTCGTGGTGGCGGCCGGCGCTGTAGTACCAGCTGATCTCCAGCTGGTCGTCCTGGACGCGGGCCACCACGTCGAGCAGGTGCGGGCGCACCGCGCCGGGCGCCTGCGCGCCGTCGAGCCCGCCCGGGACCGCGCGCACCAGGGCGGCGCCCTCGTCCGACCAGTCGAACCGGCCCAGGTAGTTGAAGCTGATTCCGGGAGTCGCCGCACCGACGAGCTGGGCGTCCTGGGCGAGGTGGCGCAGCGCGCCGTAGCCCAGGCCCCGGTCGGGCACCGCGCGCAGCTGCTCCTTCACGGACTTGAGCGCGGTGCCCCAGTCCCCCTCGGGCACCCGGAGGGCGACGGGGAAGAGCGTGGTGAACCAGCCGACCGTGCGGGACAGATCGATGTCCTCGAAGAACTGGTCCTCGCGCCCGTGCCCCTCCAGCCCGACGGCGACGGTGTCCCGCCCGGTCCATCGGGCGACGACCCGGCCGAGCGCGGTGAGCAGGACGTCGTCGATCCGGGTCCGGTAGACCCCGGGGACCTTGCGCAGCAGTTCGTCGGTGCGTTCCCGGTCCAGCCGGACCGTCACCGCGCGCACGTCGGCCGCGGTGTTGCCGCCCTCGCTGTCCACCGGCAGCGGCGCCGCGCTGTGCCGGGCGACCGCCGTCCAGTGGGCACGCCGGCCGGCGAACCCGCCGCTCGCCGTGTGCTCGCGCAACCGGCGCGTCCATTCCTGGAACGAGCTCGTCCGGGCGGGCAGGCGCAGCGGCCGACCGGCCGCGGCCTGCCGGTAGGCGGTCTCCAGGTCCTCCAGCAGCACCCGCCAGGAGACCCCGTCGACCACCAGGTGGTGCACGGCCAGCAGCAGCCGGGCGGGCCCGGTGCCACCGGTGGTGAACAGGCGGGCGGCGAGCAGCGGGCCGGTCTCCAGCCGGAACCCCTCGTGCGCCGCCGCGGTGGCCAGGGCCTCGGCCCGCTCGGCCGCGCCCGGCTCCAGGCCGGCCAGGTCGCAGACTTCGAGCAGCTCGGGCGCGGGGGCGTCCGCCGGGGCGCAGTGCTGGCGGACGCCGCCGTCCGGCTCGGCGGTGAAGCGTGACCGCAGCGCGTCGTGGTGCGCCCACAGGGCCGTCAGGGCGCGGCGCAGCACGTCCGGGTCGACCTCGCCGGGGGTCTCCACGACCACGCTCTGGTTGAAGAAGCCGGCCTGCGGCGGGCGGGGGTCGAGGTACCAGTGCTGGATCGGCGCGAGGGCGACCTCACCGCTCACCGGCTCGGTGCCGGCGACGGAGCCCGCCGTGCCGGTGATGACGGCCAGTGCGGCGACGGTGGGGTACCGGAACAGGTCGCGGGGGGTCAGCGCGAGCCCCGCCGCCCGGGCCCGCGAGACGACCTGGATGCTCAGGATCGAGTCGCCGCCCAGCATGAAGAAGTCGTCGTCGACGCCGACCCGGTCCACGCCGAGCAGCTCCGCCCAGATCGCGGCGAGCACCTGTTCGGTCCCGGTGGCCGGTGCCCGGTAGGCGCTGTCTCCGGACGCCGTCCAGTCGGGGGCGGGCAGTCGGCGCCGGTCGACCTTGCCGTTGGCCGTCAGGGGCAGCTCGGGCACCGTGACGAACGCGGCGGGCAGCATGTAGTCGGGCAGGTCGGCCGCCAGGTGGCCGCGCAGGGTGGTCGCGGACGGCGCCGCGGCGCCTTCGGCCGGCACCAGGTGGGCGGCCAGCCGCTTGCGGCCGCCGTCCTGGTGGAGCGAGACGACCGCCTCGGCGACGTCCGGGTGGTCGGTGAGTCGCGCCTCGATCTCGGCGGGTTCGATGCGGAACCCGCGGATCTTGATCTGGTCGTCCGCCCGGCCCACGAAGTGCAGTTCGCCGTCGTCGCTCCAGCGCGCGGTGTCACCGGTGCGGTACATCCGCTCCCCCGGCGGCCCGAACGGGTCGGCCAGGTAACGGGTGGCGGTCTCGCCGGGCCGGCCGGCGTAGCCCCGGGCGAGCCCGGCGCCGGCGATGTACAGCTCTCCCACGATGCCGGGCGGTTGCGGCTGGAGCGCGTCGTCGAGCAGGTAGACGCGGGTGTTGTCCAGCGGGCGTCCGATGGGCAGCACCGCGGACAGCGGCTCGCCGGCGCGGAAGACCCGGCAGGTGGCGAAGGTGGTCGTCTCGGTCGGACCGTAGCCGTCGACCACGGTGAGGTCGGGGCACGCCTCCAGGACCCGGCGGACCACCGCGCCAGGCACGGCCTCGCCACCGGTCCACACTTCCCGGGCGCCGCGCAGGCAGCCGGGGTCCTCCTGGGCGAGGAGGCGGAAGAGGCCGGCGGTCAGCCAGAGGTGGCGCACGCCCTGCTCGGTGACGGCGCGCCGGACCACGGCCGCGTCCAGTTCCACCGGAGGGGCCAGCACGGCCGTGCCGCCGCGCAGCAGGGGCACCCACACCTCGTAGGTGGAGGCGTCGAACGCGTGCGGGGAGTGCACGAGCACCCGGTCGTGGCCGGTGAAGGCACGGCCCAGGGCGAGCGCGGCGACATCGCGCTGGCGCACCGCGACGCCCTTGGGCGTGCCCGTCGAGCCGGAGGTGAACATCAGGTACTGGAGGTTGTCGGGGTGAACCGCCGGACCGTCCTGCTCGAGCCGGGCCTCGGCGGCCGCGTCGTTCGCCGGCTCGTCCGGGCGCAGGACGCCGTCGCCGGGGCACAGGTCGCGCGCCGTCGGCTCCCAGTCGGCGTCGGTGAGCACCAGCCCGGCGCCGGCCTCGGCCAGCGTCCGGCGCAGCCGCTCGCGCGGCGCCCGCCCGTCCAGCGGCACGTACACCCCGCCGGTGCGGACCAGCGCCAGTTGGGCGACGATCAGCCACACCGAGCGGTTCATCAGCACGCCGACCGGGCGCTCGACCCGGACGCCGAGCGCGGTCAGCCGGCGCGCCAGGGCGGCGGCGCGGGCGTCGAGCTCCCGGTAGCTGAGCCGCTCGTCGCCGGCTTCCAGCGCGACGGCGTCGGGCGTGCGGCGCACCTGTTCGGCGAACAGCTCGGCGACGCTGCGCTCGGGCAGGTCGGTGGCGGTGTCGTTCCAGGCGTGGAGCACCTGGGCGCGGCGCTCCGCGCTCAGCAGCGGCAGCCGGGCGGGCGGGCGCTGGGCGCCGTCGGGCATGCCCGCCAGCAGGACGGTGAGGTACTCGGCCATCCGCCGAGCCGTGGCGGCGTCGAACAGCTCCGGGTCGTAGCAGAGCCGCAGCGCCAGCTCAGGGCCCGGGTAGGCCACCAGGCTCAAGGGGTAGTTGGTGGTCTCGACACCCTCCAGGCCGCTCAGGCGCAGGCCGTGGGCGGCGGCGAGTTCGTCGTCCACCGGGTAGTTCTCGAAGACGACGATGCTGTCGAACAGGGCGGTCCGCTCGGGAAGGCCGGTGAACGTCCGCATCCGGGTCAGTGGCACGAAGTCGAAGCGCCGGTCCTCGTTCTGCTCCCACTGGAGCCGGCGCAGCCAGTCGACCAGCGTGCCGACGGCCGGCACCGCGGCGCGGGTGGGCAGCGTCGCGATGAAGAGGCCGGTCATCGCCTCGGCGCCGGGCAGCTCGGCCGGCCGGCCGGACACCGTGGTGCCGAACACCACCTCGTCACGGCCTGACTGACGCCCCAGCAGCAGCGCCCAGGCGCCCTGGACCAGGGTGTTCAGGGTGAGGCCGGTGGTCTTCGCGAAGTCCTCCAGGGCCCGGGTGGCGGACGCGGGCACGCTCACCCGCACGGCCTGGCCGGACTCCGCGTGGTGGCTCTCGCGCGGCTCGCGGTCCCAGGGCAGCGGCGTCGCCTCGGTCAGGCCGCCGAGGCGCTCCCGCCAGTGCTGCTCGGCCTGGTCCCAGTCGCGCTCGCGCAGCCAGGCCAGGTAGTCGCGGTAGGGAGGGCGCTGCGCCGTCCCGTCCGGGATGTCGAGGACGTCGAGGCCGTCGAGGCCGTCGAGGCCGTCGAGGCCGTCGAGGCCGTCGAGGCCGTCCGGAGCGTCCGGCCCCGCCGCGCAGAGCGCCGCGTGGCAGGCGAAGACGTCCGACAGCACCTGGAACAGGCTCCAGCCGTCCAGGATCAGGTGGTGAAAGGACCAGACCACGCGCACACCGGTCTCCGAGACCCGTGCGAGCACCAGGCGCTGGAGCGGCGCCTGGGCGAGGTCGATGCCCGTCGCGCGGTCGCGGTCCAGCAGGTCGGCCAGCCGCTCGCGGCGCTCCTCCTCGGTCAGCTCGCGCCAGTCCAGGCCGGTGACCGGTACGGGGGCGCGGCGTTCCACCACCAGCAACGGCTCGGGCACGTCCTGCCACCGGACGCGGCCGCGCAGCACCGCGCTCCGCCCGGTCACCCGCTGCCAGGCCGCGGCCAGCCGGTCCGGGTCGGGTACGCCCTCCAGGACGAAGGTCAGCTGCTGGAAGTAGGCGGCGCTGTCGGCCTGGGAGAGGGCGTGGAAGAGCATGCCGGTCTGGGTCGGCGTCAGCGGCAGGACGTCCTCCACGGCGCCCGGCTCGGCTCCCACGACGCGGTCCACGGCGGCCTGGTCGAGCCGGACGAGCGGGAAGTCGGACGGCGTGCGGCCGCCCGCGCCCGGCCGGGCCGCGTGCCGGGCGAGGTCGGCCAGCGTGTCGGCGAACCGTCCGGCCAGCGCCTCGACGGTGGCGGGCAGGTACCGCTGGTCGGAGTAGGACCAGCTGAACTCCAGCGCGTCACCGGCGAGGCGTCCGACGACCTCCAGGGCGTGCGGGCGCTCGACCAGGGGGTCGGCGTCCAGCTCCAGCGGGCGGAAGGTGCCCCGGTACAGGCCGTCCGGGCCGTCCGGGAACGCGATGCGCCCCAGGTAGTTGAAGCTGACCTGCGCCGTCCTGCCCTGCGCCGTGCTGCCCTGCGCCGTCCTGCCCTGCGCCGCCGCACCCCGCGCCGTCCCGATCCGGCCCAGCCGGTCAAGCACGTCGTGGCCCAGGCCGTGCCGGGGAACGGCCCGCAGCTGCTCCTTGACCTGCTTGAGGACCGCGTCCCAGTCCGCCTGCGCCGGGACGGCGAGGGCGACGGGGTGCCGGGTGGTGAACCAGCCGACGGTACGGGTGATGTCGAGGTCGGGGAAGAGTTCCTCCCGCCCGTGCCCCTCGACGTCGACCACCACCCGGTCCTGCCCGCTCCACCCGCACAGGACCCGGCCGAGAGCGCTCAGCAGCACGTCGTTGACCTGGGTGCGGTAGGTCTCGGGCAGGGTGCGCAGCAGGACGGCGGTGTCGGCGGCGCTCAGGCGCACGGTCACCGAGCGGGCCGAGGCGTAGGTGTCGGCGCCCGCCAGGTCGGCCGGGAGCGGGTCCGCGCGGTCCGGGAGGGCCCGCGCCCAGTAGCCCCGCTCGTCGTCGAAGCCGCCGTCGGCGGCGTGCGCGTGCAGCCGCTGGGCCCACTGCCGCAGCGGCGAGGACTTGGCGGGCAGCGCCGCCGCTCCGTCGCCGCCGTCGCGGCGGGCCCGGTAGGCCCGGTCGAGGTCCTCCAGCAGCACCCGCCAGGAGACGCCGTCCACCACCAGGTGGTGCACGGCCAGGTGCAGGACGGGCGGGCGGCCGGCCCCGCGCTCGTGCAGCACGGCGCGCAGCTGCGGCCCGTGGCGCAGGTCGAAGGGGCCGAAGTGCGGGGTGTCGGTGTCCGGGCCGCTGTGGCGGGCCAGGGCGACCCGGCGGGTCCGCTCGTCGATCCGCCAGCGCGGGTCCGCGCCGTCGGCGGCCCCGAACGATGAGCGCAGGGCGTCGTGGTGGGCGACCAGGTCGTTCAGCGCGTCCTCCAGCGCCGCCGGGTCCAGGTCCTCGGGCAGCCGGACGGAGAGCGCCTGGGCGAAGTGGCCGACGCGTTCGGCGCCCGCGTCGAACCACCAGTGCTGGATGGGCGTCAGGGGGCTCTCGCCGGTGGCGGCGACCACGGCGGGGGCGGTCGGCCGCGACCGGTCGGCGGCGTCCGCGCAGCGGGCGAGCGCGGCGACCGTCTGGTGCTGGTAGACGTCCCGGGAGGTCACCGGCAGGCCCGACTGCCGGGCGCGGGCGACCACCTGGATGCTCAGGATGGAGTCGCCGCCGAGCTGGAAGAAGTTGTCCTCCGCGCCGACCCGCTCCACCTGGAGGACGTCCGCCCAGATGGCGGCGAAGGCCCGCTCACTGGGAGAGCGGGGCTCGACGTGGCCCACGGCGCGCGGGGCCGGTCCCGGAGCGGGCAGCCGGCCGCGGTCGAGCTTGCCGTTGGGGTTGAGCGGCAGGGTCGGCAGCACCAGGACCGCCGAGGGGACGAGGTAGTCGGGCAGCGTGAGAGCGAGCTCCCGGCGTACGGCTTCGGGCTCCGTGCGGCCTCCCGGGACGGGGACGACGTAGCCGACCAGGCGCCGGGTGCCCTCGCTCTCGCGGACGGTGGCGGCTGCCTGCGCCACGCCCTCGCAGCCGCGCAGCGCCTCCTCCACCTCCCCCAGTTCGATCCGGAAGCCGCGGACCTTGACCTGCTGGTCGATCCGGCCGACGTACTCCAGCTCACCCTCGGGGCTCCAGCGGGCCAGGTCCCCCGTGCGGTACATCCGCTGCCCCGGCGCGCCGTACGGGTCGGCCACGAACCGGGCGGCGGTCAGGCCCGGGCGGCCGAGGTAGCCGCGCGCCAGGCCGCCGCCACCGAGGTACAACTCGCCGACCACGCCCGGAGGCTGCGGGCGCAGCGCGTCGTCGAGGACGTAGCCGCGGGTCAGCGCGAGCGGCCTGCCGATCGGCGGTGCCTGCTCCGGCAGCCCCTCGCCCGCGAACCAGGCGGTGGCGTACACGGTGGCCTCGGTGGGGCCGTAGAGATTGGCGATCCCGCACCCGGGCATGACCTCCCGCAGGTCGCGCACCACCTGGGCCGGGAGGGCCTCGCCGGCCAGCACGACGGTCCGCGCCTCCACCGGGGCCCCGCCGCCGGCGAGCAGGCGGGAGATCACCGAGGGCACGCCGCTGACCAGCCCGACCTGCCGCCGGCCGGGCGTGTCGGCGAGGGCGGGCAGGTCGGCGACCACCTCGACGCTCCCGCCCACCAGCAGGGGGCAGAGCAGTTCGAAGACCGACACGTCGAAGTTGAGCGAGGTGGCGGCGATCACGTGGTCCAGGCCGCCCGGACCGAACCGCTCCCCCGCCCAGCCGGCGAGCGCGACGACCGTGCGGTGGGTGACCACCACACCCTTGGGGCGGCCGGTGGACCCGGAGGTGTAGATGACGTAGGCCGGGTGGTCCGGCGCCAGCGGTCCGAGCCGGTCGGCATCCGTCAGATCGGCCTCGTCCGTGCCCGGGGCGTCGGCGAACTCGTCGAGGATCAGGGGCTCGCAGCCCTCCGGCAGCGCGGCGGCCGTCTGCCGGGTGGCGACGACGAGCACCGGCTCGGCGTCGTCGAGCATCAGCCGGATGCGCTCGGCGGGATAGCCCGGGTCCAGCGGGAGGTACCCCGCGCCCGACTTCAGCACCGCCCAGAGCGCCGAGGGCAGCTCGGCGGAGCGGGGCAGGCAGAGCGCGACCAGCTTCTCCGGGCCCGCGCCCCGGGAGACCAGCAGCCGGGCGAGGCGGTTGGCACGCCGGTTCACCTGGGCGTAGTCCAGTCGCACCGCGTCGCAGACCACGGCGGTCCGCTCGGGGGTGCGGGCCGCCTGCGCCTCGAACAGCTCGGGCAGGGCGACCTCCGGGGCGGTGTGCCCGCCGCGCGCGGGCGGGTTCCACGAGTCGATCAGGGTGCGCCGCTCCTGCTCCGAGAGCATCGGCAGTTCGGCCAGCCGCAGCTGCGGGCCGTCCGCCATCGCCGCCAGCAGCCGGTGCAGGTGACGGGACATCCGGGCGACGGTCGGGGCCTCGAAGAGGTCCGTGTTGTACTCGACGGTCAGGACGCAGCCGCCCCCGGCGTCCGGGGAGAACTCCAGGACCAGGTCGAAGCGTGCGGCGGGCCGCGGCAGCGGGTGTTCTTCGAGGCGCAGGCCGCCGGCGCCCGGCAGGTCGAGGGGGGCCTGCTGGACGACGAGCACCTGCACCAGCGGGGTGCGGCTGGGGTCCCGGGGCGGGGCCAGCTCCTCGACCACCCGGTCGAAGGGCACTCCGGCGTGGACGAAGGCGTCCAGCACGGTCGTGCGCATGTTCTCGACGAAGCGGTCGACGGTGACCGTCTCGTCCACGTCACCGCGCAGCACGACCGTGTTCGCGAAGAAGCCCGTCACATCCTCCAGCTCGCGGCGCTCCCGCCCGTTGGTGACGGTGCCGAAGGCGACGTCCCGCTGGCCCGAGTAGCGGGAGAACAGCAGCGCGGACGCCCCCGCGAAGAGGGTGAACACCGTGGTGCCGCGTCCGGTGGCGAGGTGCCGCAGCCGGGCCACCAGGTCCGCGGGCAGGTGGTGGCGGTGTGCGGCGCCGGAGGTGGTGCGCACCGCGGGCCGCGGCCGGTCGGTGGGCAGGTGCAGGTGCTGCAGCCCGGACAGGTGGCGCTTCCAGTACCCGAGGCTCCCGGCGTCCTCTGTGACCTGCGCGTTCGAGGCTTGACGCCGCTGCTCCCAGACGGCGAAGTCGGGGTACTGGAGGGCCGGCACGGGCAGCGCGTCCGGTTCGCCGGAGACCTCCGCGTGGTAGAGCGCGGCCAGCTCGCGGACCAGGACGCCCACCGACCACCCGTCGGTGATGACGTGGTGCTGCCCCAGCAGCAGCAGGTGCTCGTCGGGGGCCAGGCGCACCAGCAGCGCCCGGGCCAGCGGGCCGCCCGTCAGGTCGTAGGGGCGGCTCAGCTCGTCGGTCAGCAACCGCTCGGCGGCCTCGGCGCGCCGCTCCGCGGGCAGCTCGCCGAGGTCGGCCGTGCGCAGCGGCAGAGCGCCCTCCTCCGCGATCCGCTGCACACCCTGCCCGTCGACCGTGTCGAACGTGGTGCGCAGCGAGGCGTGCCGGGCGACCAGGCGCCGCAGGGCCCGGCTCAGCGCCTCGGGGTCCGGTGCGCCGTGCAGCCGCAGGGCCACGCCGGTGTTGTACTCCGTCCCGCCGGCCGTGAGGTCGTCAAGGAACCAGAGCCGTCGCTGGGCGTTGGACAGCGGCAGCGGCACCCCGCGCGGGGCGGCCGGGATCGGCTCGGGCGGCGCGGCGGCGCGGTGCCCGCCCAGCAGCGGGGCCAGGGCCGCCACGGAGCGCGCGGTGAAGACGTCCCGCAGGGTGAGCCGGACGCCCAGTTCGTCCCTGATCCGGGCCAGGGTGCGGGCGGCGAGGATCGAGTCGCCGCCCAGCTCGAAGAAGTCGTCCGTCGCCCCGACCGTGTCGGCGCCCAGCACGTCCGCCCAGATGGCGGCCAGGGTGCGCTCCGGCGCGGTGAGCGGTGCCGCCCGGCCGGCGGACGCGGGGCGGACGGGCGCGGGCAGCGCTCGCCGGTCGATCTTGTTCTGCGAGGTGAGCGGCATCGCCGCCAGCACGACGACGACGGACGGCACCAGCTGGGCCGGCAGCGCGGCGGCCAGGTTCGTGCGCAGCTCCGCCGGGTCGGGCGCCCGCTCCGGGTCGGCCGGGGTGACGTAGCCGACCAGGCGTTCGCGGCCCGGCTCGTCCTCGCGGACCATGACGACGGCCTCGCCGACGGCGGTGTCCCGCCGCAGGGCGGCCTCGATCTCGCCCGGTTCGATCCGGAAGCCTCGGAGCTTCACCTGCCGGTCGAGCCGGCCGAGGAACTCCAGTTCTCCCCCGGCGTTCCAGCGCGCCCGGTCGCCGGTGCGGTAGAGCCGGGCGCCCGGCGCTCCGAACGGGTCGGCGACGAAGCGGGCGGCGGTCAGCCCGGCGCGGTTCAGGTAGCCGCGCGCCACCGCTTCGCCGCCGATGTACAACTCGCCTTCCATGGAACCCGGTTGCGGACGCATCGCCGCGTCCAGCACATACACCCGGGTGTGCGGCAGGGCCCCGCCGATCGTCGGTGTACCGGCACCGGCGGAGAGCGGCCCGGTCCAGGTGGCCACGATGGTGGCCTCGGTCGGACCATAGGAGTTGATCATGCGCCGGCCCGGCGCCCAGCGGTCGACGAGCGCGGGCGGGCAGGCCTCGGCCCCGACGATCAGTGTGCGCAGCCGGTGGGCGGTGCCCGCCGCGGGGGCGGGCAGCGTCGCCAGCGCGGCCGGCGGGATCAGGGCGTGCGTGATGCCGTGCTCGTCCAGGACGACGGCGAGTTCGTCGCCCAGCCACGGGCCGCCCGGGGGCACCACGAGCGTGGCCCCGGACAGCACCGAGATGAAGAGCTCCAGGACGGAGGCGTCGAAGCTGGGCGAGGAGAACTGCAGCACCCGGTCACCGGCCCGCACCGCGTAACGCTCGACGGCGGCCGCGGTGAACCCGCCGATGCCGCGATGGGTGACCGCCACGCCCTTCGGCGTCCCGGTGGAGCCCGACGTGTAGATCACGTACGCGACGTGGTCGGCGCCGACCGCCGGCCGGGGAAGGCCGCCCCCACCCCCGTCCGCCGCGTCCAGCACGGCGCGCACGAAGCCCGGGTCGTCCAGGGTCACCGCGGGCGCCGCGTCGGCGAGCATGAGAGCGCGCCGCTCGGCGGGGTAGTCGGGATCGACCGGCAGGAAGGCGGCGCCCGCCCTCGCGGTGGCCAGCTCCGCCGCGATCAGCTCCATCGAGCGCGGCAGGACCAGTGCCACCGTCCGCTCCGGCCCGGCCCCGCGCCGCACGAGGTACCCGGCCAGCAGGTCGACCCGGGCCGCCAGCTCCCGGTAGCTCCAGGTGCGCCGGCCGTCGGTCACCGCGGGCGCGTCGGGCGTGCGGGCCACCCAGGTGGCGAACAGCTCGCCGAGCGTCGCGCCCCCGTCCACCGGGGACGCCTCGTGCTCGGGCACCCCGAAGGCTTCACCGGCCTGCTGCGAGGTGGGCGCGGGGACGAGGCGGTCGGGCTGGTCGGCCATGGAGATGAGGTCCTTCCGGGCGGGGAGGAGGCGGCGCGAGCGGTTGCGGGCAGCGGAGTGCGACCGGGCACGCCCGACGCGTACTCCGGCACCAAGGGCTGAACGGACTGACGAGCTGACAGGCGGACGAGCTGAGGAGCTGAGGAGCTGCGGGCTCAGGCGTGGCCGGTGCGACGCGCGGTGCGCCCCGCTATCTGCACGCGGTCGATCGCGCCGGTGCGCGGGTCGCGGTGGAACCGCCCCCCGGCCTCCCGACGGCCGGTCCCCGGGTCGACCAGGTCGAACGACAGGTCGGGGTAGCAACGCAGCGGTATCGGCACGTCGCCGTCCACCGACAGCACCGGCGAGCCACCGGGCCCCGGCGCGACGCGGTACCGGGTGCCGCCGTTGGCGTAGGCGCCCGCGCACTCGGGCAGCGCCACCGGCTCGCCCGCTGCGACGGGCTCGACCACGGTGGGCACCCGCACCCCCGCGATCCGCTCCAGGTCCTCGGCGAGGTCCCGCCAGAGCGCCGTCGCCGCACCGGCGTTGCCCGTGAAGGCGACCACCGTGCCGGTGTCCGGTTCGACCCGCAGGTGGCACGAGGTGCCCTGGGCGTTGCCGTCGTGGCCGCACCACAGCTTTTCGCCCTGCCGGAACAGGGCCAGTCCCAGCCCCCAGCCGTCGGCGAGCGCCCCCGGGTCGGCGGCGAGTTCCGCGTGGCGCAACTCCTTGGCGACCACGGGCGGCAGCGCCGCGGTCCGGCCGACCAGGGCGCCGCCGAGCGCGGCGAGGTCCTCGGCACTGGCCAGCAGGGCGCCGGCCGGCGCCTCCAGCGGAGCCAGGTTCTGCCGGACGGGGCGGACCTGGCCCGTCGCGGTGTTGAGGGCGTGACCGGCCGCGACGGGGCGGGCGGGGGCGGACGGACCCAGGAACGCGGGCACGGTGCCCAGGGGTTCGAGGAGCAGGGCGTCCATCGCCTCGTTCCACGGCATGCCGGTCACCGTCTCCACCAGCCGCCCGGCGGCGACGTACCCGGCGTTGGAGTAGGAGAAGTCGGTCCCCGGCGGGAACAGCGCGCCCTGGGCGGTGCACACCGACGACAGGTAGTGCGCCGCGGTGGTCCGCGCCGCCGCGTCGGAGTCGGGCCCGGTGGACAGACCGCCGGTGTGGCTAAGCAAGTGACGGACCGTCACGTGCGGCAGCTCGCGGAGCTCGGGGAGGTACTCGGCGACCGGGTCGTCCGGGTCGAGGTCGCCGTCCTCGGCGAGGAGCAGCACGAGCGCGGCCGTGTAGGGCTTGGTGAGAGACCCCAGCGGGACGGCGGTGTCCTCGGCGAAGGGGGCGCCGGTGCCGGCGTCGGCCGTACCGGTGTGCACGGAGACGACCTCCGAGCCGGTGTCCAGCACCAGTTGGGCACCGGGCACCCGGTGCAGGCGGGCGAGGGCGTCGAGTCGGTGCTGCAGCTCCCGTCGCTCCGGGAACGGCGCGCGTCTGCGGGCCGGGGCAGTGTTGTACACCATGAGAAGGGACTCCCGTTGATGGCTCTCATGTGCAGGTCCGAACAGTCGGCCGCGGGTGAGCGCGGGCCGACCGGGGTACGGGCGGGGGTGCGGGTGGGTCCGGCTTACGGCCTGACGACCTCGACGGGCAGGTGCCGCACGCCGAGGATCACGGCCGGGTTCTGGTACACGATGTCCTCGTAGGAGGGCACCGCCACGGAGCGGAATCGTTCCTGCAGCAGGCGCAGAGCGATCACCGCCTCCAACCGGGCCAGCGGCGCACCGAAACAGAAGTGGATGCCGTGGCCGAAGGTCAGGTGAGGATTGGGGTGGCGGCTCACATCGAAGACGTCGGGGGCGTGGAAGCGGGCCGGGTCGCGGTTGGCGGCACCGAGATGGGCGATCAGCATGGACTCGGCCGGAAGTTCGTGACCGCCGAGCACCACGGGCCGGGCCACGCGGCGACCCAACTCGGCGAACGGGGGCAGCCAGCGCAGCACCTCCTCGATGGCCGACGGGAGCAGTCCGGGGTCGGCGCGCAGCGCGGCGTCCGTGCCGGGGTGCCGGTCGAAGGTCAGCACGGCGTTGCCCAGCAGCGCGGTCGTGGTGACGTGCCCGGCGACCAGCAGCAGGGCGACGAACCCGACCCTCTGCTGGTCCTCCAGGCGGACGCCGTCCACCTCGGCGGCGATCAGCCGGCTGGTGAGGTCGTCCCCCGGGTGCGCGCGGCGGGCACGGATGTGCTCCAGCATGTACCCGTTCATCTCACGGACGGTGGGGGCGATGGCCTCCAACGCCCGTGACAGGTCCGCCATGTCGGGTGCTTCGCCGAGCTGGTCTCCGCTGAACAGGACGCTCGCCCAGTCCTGGAAGAGCCGGTGCTCGTCAGCCGGCACACCGAGCAGTTCCGCGATGACGATGATGGGCAGCGGATACGCCAACGCGTCGACCAGGTCGAACCGCTCCTGGTCCGCGACGGCGTCCAGCAGTCGCGCGCACAGCGCCTCGATCCGCGGCGCCAGCCCGTGGACGACTCGCGGGGTGAACGCCTGGCTCACCAGCGCGCGCAGTCTTCGGTGGTGCGGCGGGTCCATGCCAACGAAGTTGCCCTGCCGGAAGACCTCGAAGTCCTCCTGAGTGGGGGCGAGGGAGGAGAGATCCGAGGAGTAGGTCAGCGGATCGGCGAGCACAGCGGCCACCGTCGCGTAGTCCAGGACCTGCCACAGGCCCTGACTCTCCTCGTACCGAACCGCTCCGGCCTCGCGATCGTCCGACCAGCGGTTGGATATCTCCTCCAACAGTAATTCCGGGCTGCCTAACTGACGAGCGGTCACCAGTTCTCCTTGGGTCGGGACTCGCGAGCATCACAGGGTCTGGAACGGGATACGCCGGGTCGGGCCCAGCGGACACGCGCCATCGGGCCGCACCGCGGCGCCCGGCGGGGCACAGCTCTCCCCGAGCACGCCGCTGGGAACGGCCCGGACGGCGGGATCTGGCCGACCCCCTACCGGGGTGCCGGCGTCCGGGCGAAGCGGGGCGACCGAGACGCCCGTCGCAGCCCGGCGCGCCTCAGCGGTCGGCTGTCATCCCGCGCCCCGACCCGCACGGCGAACCAGCCTGACATCGCATTCCCCTCACCCTTCTCCTCCGCGCAACGGCTGCACAGCATCAGCACGCCCCGAGCCGATCGGCCCCCCACGGCGAACCCGCCATAGTCTTCACGGTGAGTCACACCATGGCAACCCCCCGAGGTCGAACCGGAAGGAATTCTCAGGTGCGCCTCGGGCAGGACACCGATCCGCCGTTCGTCGCCCCCGTCTGCCCCGTCAGCGCGCCCTCAACCAGGTCTGCGCCGTCTTCGGCTCCGCCTCCCGCCCGGACGGCTCGACCGGCGGTGCGGGCAGTCGTCGATCGGACTCGCGCCCTCGGCGTAGCACCCAGCCGCACGAGCGGGAGAACGGAACCTCACTGAGGGGCGCCCCGCCGGACGGGAGCGGGCGGCCGTCGGAACGGCACGGTCAGGGGGCCGTTCGACCGCCGGTCACCAATGGCCGGTGGCTTGGCCTGTTGCCCGGGCGGTTCGGCCCACCACCATCAAGGCGTCCGGCTCGCGGCAGCGTTCACCTCTCCGTCCCGGCTCGGCGGAGGGCATCCGGACATCAGGATCTCTGCAGCAGGCCCAGTGAGCAATCGCGCAAACGCAGTTGCACCACATGGTGGACATATCCAAGAAGGAGGGTGAGTTCAGCGTGACGTCCGATATCGGTCTCCGCCTCGCCATCGACGGATCCGCACAGAAGGTGAAGGGGGGCCACCAAGAACTCCCCTGGTCCAAGGTCCGGGGACTGGCGTCCGGCAAGGACAAGCCGGCCGGCACGGCCCACGCCGCACGCGCCTGGAACAGCTTCTGCGCCGCCTCCGGGTCGCACACCGCCGCTCGGCAGGTTGCTCGGCGGCCGTGGACCCCTACCACCGGGGACGGTGCACATGAGTGACGACCAGGCCGGCCCGTACGGCCCCCAGCCACCCGGCCAGCCCGGCCCCTACGGCCCCCAGCCACCCGGCCAGCCCGGAGGGTTCGGACCGGCGGCGGCCTCCGGACCGCAGCCGCTCGGCCAGCAGGGCTGGGGCCCGCCCCAGCAACCGCACCCCTTCGTACAGCAGTTCCCGTACGGCGGCGCATCGGGTGGCTACCCGCCGCCGAAGCCGGCCGCGGGGAAGAGGACGGGCCTGATCATCGCCGGAGTGGTCGTCGCCCTCGCGGTGATCGCGGGAGGCGCGTACGTCGTGGTCGGCGACGACGGCGGGGGCGCGGGCGCGGGCGCGGGCGCGGGCGCGGGCCACGGTGACGTCACCGCGGACAGCAAGGGCTACACGCTCGTGGCTCCGGAGTCGGTCGATGCCTATAAGAAATCGGGCCCGGCCAGTGCGCCCGGAGAGTTGAACGCCGAGCAGAAGAAGGAGGCGGCGGGCGTCGGTGTGAACAACGCGCAGGCGGTGTCCGGGATCTACAACGCGGCAAGCACTGACCCCGGCGATCCGGCGAAGGTGGGAGGCAAGCGCCTGATCTTCGATGGCCTCTACGGCGACATCCCGGACCCCGCCACGGCGCTGGACAACTATTTCGCCAACGTCACCAAGAAAGGCTTGAAGGGTGACGGAAAAGCGCGTGGTCTCAAGCTGGAGCGCCTCGGAGAACCCAGGGCCGTGAAGCCCGACGGTTTCGAGGGCGCGCTCATGAAGTGCCAGGACGTGAAAGTCACCCCTGACAAGAACGCCGACGCCCCGAAGGGCGGTCCTGCGGAGTTCCAGTTCCCGGTCTGCGCCTGGTCCGACTACTCCACGCTGGGAGGCGCCAACGTCGTCGAGTTGGCGCAGGCGATGAAGGGTGGCAAGGGCGTCTCGCAGGAGGAGGTGGCCGCCTTGACCGCCGAGCTCTACAAGACTGCGCGCAGAAAGGCCTGACACACAGGGGGAGGGCCCGGCCGAAGCGATCGGCCGGGCCCTCCCCCGCGCACCCTGCCGCTCGCACGACACCGCCGACAGCAGTACCCCCGGGGATCCCTCCGTCCGGAGTCATCCCCCGTAGCGGGTGGCCAGGGTCCGTACCGTCTCGGCGATGCGGTCGCGGAGTTCGGCCGGTGCCATGACCTCGACGTCGGTGCCCAGCCGGAGGAACTCTCCGTGGGCGTGGTCGATGGACTCGATGGGCACCCGGGCTTCCGTCCATCCGTCACCTGCTGGTGTCACGCCGAGCCGGCGGGCTCCCGCCGGGGTGAGCCGTACCAGAGCCTCCCCGGTGTGCAGCCGGGCTCGGAAGTCCGCGAGGTAGGTGTTCCAGTGCACGGCCAGGTCGAACCCGTCCGGGACGACGAACTCCTCCTCCAGGGGGCGGAGCCGAACGATCTGGTCGACCCGGTAGGTGCGGATTCCGGCCGGCCCGCTTGCGACCAGGTACCAGCGGCCGGCCTTGAGTACGAGTCCGTACGGCTGCACTCGCCGCTCGATCTCCTGCGGTGCCCGCCAGCGCCGGTACCGCAGGACCACCGCGCGCCGGGCCCACACCGCGGCGGCGATCGCGGCCAGGTGAGGCGTGCGGTCGGCGTCGCCGTACCAGCCCGGGGCGTCGAGCAGGAAGCGTTCCTGGATCCGCCCGGCGTGCTCGCGCAACTCGGCGGGAAGGGCGGCCCGCAGCTTGAGCTGGGCGCTGGTGAGTGCCTCGCCGAGGCCGAGCTCGGCGGCGGTGCCGGGGAGTGCGGCGAGGAAGGCGGCCTGCGCCTCGTCCGCGGTCAGCCCGGTGAGGCGGGTTCGGTAGCCCTCGACCAGCCGGTAGCCGCCCGCGTGCCCGGCGTCGCCGTACAGGGGTATACCGGCGGCCCCGAGCGCCTCGACGTCGCGGTAGACGGTACGGACGGAGACCTCCAGTTCCGCGGCCAGCTGCTGGGCCGTCATCCGGCCCCGGTTCTGGAGCAGCAGGAGAAGGGTGACCAGCCGGCTCGCACGCATGCTCCCCATTATCCACTGACAGCGGATGTCAGTGGAGTGCCCCTAACCTGCGGCGCATGAACGACTTCGACTTCTTGCACGGCTCCTGGCACGTGGCCAACCGGCGCCTCACCACCCCGCTCGGCGGCGCGGGCGCGGGCGCCGGCACCTGGGAGGAGTTCCCGGGCCACTCGGTGATCCAGCCGTTGTTCGGGGGCGCCGGGAACATCGACGAGATCACCTTCCCCACCCTCGGCCGCCAGGGCGTGACCCTGCGGCTGTTCGACCACGGGACGAGACTGTGGTCGATCTACTGGTCCGACAGCCGGACGGGCCGGCTGGATCCCCCGGTGGTCGGCGCGTTCACGGGCGACCGCGGTGACTTCCACGGCGAGGACACCTACGACGGCCGCCCGATCCGGGTGCACTTCACCTGGTACCGCCTCGGCCCGGACGCCGCCCGCTGGGAGCAGGAGTTCTCCGGCGACGGCGGCCTCACCCGGGAGCTCAACTGGATCATGGACTTCACCCGCACCGGGCCGGCCGGCGCATGAGCATCGTCGAACTCCGGCAGTACACCCTGCGTCCCGGCGCCCGGGAGACGCTGATCGAACTGTTCGAGCGCGAGTTCGTGACCGGCCAGCAGGCGGCCGGCATCACGATGGGGGGCCGGTTCCGCGACCTCGACGACCCGGACCGCTTCGTCTGGTTGCGCGCGTTCCCCGACATGACGCACCGCCGGCACGCGCTGGAGGCCTTCTACACCGGCACGATCTGGCGCGAGCACCGCGACGCCGCCAACGCCACCATGGTCGACAGCGACGACGTCCTGCTGCTGCGCGGTCCGGGGTTCGCACCGGAGCCGTCCACCCGCGAGGTGGTCGCGACGCTCTGCCGGCCGTCGGACGCGGCGGCCTTCGACGCGTACGCCGCCCGGCACCTGGACCGGCGCCATGCGCTGCACCGCACCGAGCACGCCGAGAACGACTTCCCCCTCCTGCCTGTTCGCACCGGGGTGGACGTGCGGGTCTGGTTCGGCGCGGCCGAGCCACCACCTTGGCCGATCCGGCGGCTGCGACTGGAGCCCGTGACGAGTTGACATCGTGCTGCCACGAGGCGGGGAGCCGCCCGGCCAGGACTACCGCGGTGACCTGAGGCACCGGCCGCGCGATCCGGGTCACGCCCACCGGCTGTCCCGGAGCGGCAGCCGCCCGCACCGGCCAACCAACCGGCGTCGGGGGCCTGCCCGACCGACCACCCGGCTCCGGCGCATGCGAGTGCCCCGCCGACCGAACAGGGCGACGGGGCACCGCGAGCGGCGGGCGCCGGTCAGGCGTGTCGGCGGCCCCACAGGGGTGTGACGACCATGATGAGGACGGCGGCGGCCGCGATCTGGAAGATGTGACGGATCCAGTCGATGCCGCCGGTGTCCGCGACACCGAAGGCGCCGGCGAGCGCGTTGCCGATGAGACCGCCCACGACACCCAGGATGACGGTGAGCCACAGGGGAATCGGCTGGCGGCCGGGGATGACCAGCTTGGCCAGTACGCCGATGATGAGACCCGCGACAACGGCCCAGATGAACGACATGATCTTCTCCTTGTGCGCGTACGGCATGACCGTCCGGTGATGCGCCCCGCCTTCCCCGTCAGGGCCGCCGCACACCCGTTCCTGACGGGTCTCCCACCCCGTCCACCGGGCCTGGGCGGCCGAGGTGTCCCACCGCTCGGGGTCGCCGGCCGACCCGCCGGCGGCCGGCGCCGGCCTTCCCTTCCTCCATCGCGGCCCTCGCTGCCCGGTCCGTGGCCGACCCGGGGCCCGTCCAGGCGGCGCGGGTCGGCAGGAGGCTCGCTTCTCACGGGGGTGGGCCGGCAGCGGCGGGGAAGGAGGCTCCCGGTGCGGCGCGTCCCGGCCTGCCCCCCCCGTTCGGGACGGTTGCCGGGTAGCGCATACTCACCTGGCCACGGCGACTGCCGCGGTGTGCTGAGCATCGAAGGGTGATGGGGGAATGAAGGAGGGTCCGGCCGATCTGGCCGTTCCGGAAGTGGTGGAGAGCGCTGCTCCGCGGGCGCAGCCGACCGGAGGCGTCGGGCGGTGGCTGCTGCGCCACCGGGTGCAGCCGGTGGGTCCGGCGGCCGCCGAGGGGCACACCGAGCCGCAGGCGTGGTGGAAGGTGATGTGCCTGACCGGGGTGGACTACTTCTCCAGCCTCGCCTACGTGCCGGCCATCGCCGCGCTGGCCGCTGGAGCGGTCTCGCCGCTGGCGACGTTGCTGATCGTGCTGCTGACGCTGGTGGGGATGCTACCGATGTACCGGCGGGTCGCGCGGGAGAGCCCCAACGGCGCGGGGTCGGTGGCGATGCTGGAGGACCTGCTGCCGTTCTGGCGGGGCAAACTGTTCGTTCTGGTGCTGCTCGGTTTCGTCGCCACGTCGTGGATCATCACCATCACGCTGTCGTCGGCGGATGCCTCCGTGCACCTGGTGGAGAACCCCTACCTGTCCGATGCCCTGCACGGCCACGAGGTCGCCCTCACCATCGGGTTGCTGCTCCTGCTGGGCGGGGTCTTCCTGCTCGGGTTCAGTGAGGCGGTCACCGTCGCCATTCCCCTCGTCGCGGTCTTCCTCGTCCTCAACGCGGTGACCGTCACCGTCGGCCTGGTGGACGTGTTCACCACGCCGGGGGCCTGGTCGGCGTGGACGGACGCGCTGGCCGAAGGCGGCGGCGGTTTCAGCGGCCTGGCCGAACCGGCGCTGCTGGCGTTTCCGCTTCTGGTGCTGGGCCTGTCCGGTTTCGAGACGGGCGTGAGCATGATGCCCCTGGTGGCCGCCGAGGGCGCGAACGCAGCCGAGCGGCTTGAGGCACGCATCCGCAATGCCCGCAAGTTGCTGACCACCGCCGCGGTCGTCATGAGCGTCTACCTGCTGGCCGCGAGTTTCGTCACCACGGTCCTCATCCCCCACAAGGAGTTCGAGCCCGGCGGCGCGGCCGGCGGACGCGCGCTGGCGTGGCTGGCCCACGAGAAGGTCGGCGAGGCGTTCGGCACCGTCTACGACGTCAGCACCATCCTGATCCTGTGGTTCGCCGGTGCCTCCGCCATGGCGGGCCTGGTCAACATCGTCCCCCGTTACCTGCCCGACTACGGGATGGCTCCCGAATGGGGACGCGCGGTACGCCCGGTCGTCCTCGTCTACACGGCGCTGTGCATCCTCATCACGATCGCCTTCGACGCGGACGTCAACGCGCAGGCCGGCGCCTACGCCACCGGCATCCTCGCCATGATGGTCTCCGGCGCGTTCGCCGTCACCGTCTCCGCCCTGCGCCGGCGCCGCCGTGCCGCCACCGCGGGCTTCGCCCTCCTCACCGCGGTGCTGTTCTACGCCCTGGTGTCCAACATCGTCGACAAGCCCGACGGCATCGCCATCTCCGGCCTGTTCATCCTCGGCATCATCACCGTCTCGCTGATCTCCCGCGTCTCGCGCACCACCGAGCTGCGGGCGGACCGCATCGTCCTCGACCCGGCGGCCCGCCGGTTCGTCACCGACACCCTCGCCCACGACCAGGCCATCAACATCATCGCCAACCGCCGCCAGGCCGGCGACCGCGCGGAGTACGAGGACAAGGAACGCGAGCAGCGCGGCATCAACCCGGTGCCCGGACCCGCCGACGTGCTGTTCCTGGAGATCGACGTCGTCGACCCCTCCGACTTCAGCGAAACCCTCACCGTCCACGGCGTGGAGGTCGACGGCTACCGCGTCCTGCGCACCGAAGCCCCCGCCGCGCCCAACGCCATCGCCGCGATCCTGCTCGCTCTGCGCGATTCCACCGGCGTCCAACCGCACTGCTACTTCGCCTGGGCCGAAGGCAGCCCCCTCAAGCACATGTTCCGCTACTTCCTCCTCGGCCGCGGCGACACGGCCCCCGTCACCCGGGAGATCATCCGCAAACACGAACCCGACCCCGCCCGTCGACCCGGCATCCACGTCGGCGGCTGACCCCGAAGCCCGGGCACCCGCCCCGAGCCGGCACCTCCCAGGCGCTCCCCGGCTGCTCCGGCGGCGGCGGCCACCGGCCCAGCCGGAGTGCCGAGTCCGCACGGGTTCTCCCTTCGCCCGAACAAGCCCTCACCGCCACACCGGCGAAGGGCCGCCACCGAATCGGTGGCGGCCCTTCGCTGTCCGCTCTGCCGACGGCAGAAGGGTGTTCCCGACATGTCGTATTCCGCGCAAGCGCGGGCGGAGACACCAGCAGGTGCGCTCCGCCTCGACCACTGCTGCGGGGCTGCTCCCAGGGCATCACCGGTCAGGCGTCCCGGGGCGGTGGTTCGCCTGCCCGCAGGCTCATGCGGCACCTCGAAGCGCGGGCACACCGCCTGGACAACCCGCCGGACGGTGTGGCCAGATCCGCTCCGGATCGGGGAGAAGGGCCACGGTCGGGGCCGGGTCGGTGTCCTTCCGGGGCGCGGTCGACCCGGAGGGCCGCACGGTCAGCGGCGGCGGCCGCCGACGTGGCGGTCGTCGGCCAGTGCGGTCAGTGGGCCGTACTCACAGGAGAGCTCGCTCCACGTCAGGACCTCGCCACAGCGGGCCGGGAACGTCTTCGGGTCGAACTCGGGCATGGTCCAGGTGCCAGTTCCCCGGTCCCTCAGCCACAGGTCCCCGTCGCCGTCGACCACGGTCGGCGGAGCCGGTACGGGCTCGGCCTGATCGATGGGATCCCAGGTGACCCGGCCGGGGTGGGAGACGCGGCGCAGCTCGGTGGTGGCCAGCCGTGCGGCCACGTCGCGCTCGGACTCCTCGGTGTCCTTGACCGACGCGAGCCGGTAGGCGTCGTCGAGAGTGGGCAGGGCTGGGTTCTGGCTGCGCTTGGAACTCATACGCTGGCTACCTCCGTAGGGGGCGCCACATCCGTTAGGGCACCCCGTGTAGGAGAACGGTATCCGAGGCGGGAGCCGGGCCGGGCACGATCACCGTCCAGGTGGAGGGTGGAAGACACCCGGACGGTGGGGCCGGGTGGTGAGCTGGTCCCGGGCATGGCGCAGCCGCGGTGGTTCGGGGAGCGCGGTGTCGTGAAGGCCGAACTCTTCGAGGCCCCTTCGGGATCCGATCGGGCACACGAGTGCCACCTTCGACGGATGTTCGAACAGCCCGTGAGGTTCGCTGCTGTCCCCGGCTCCCTGCAGGGTTGCCCGGGTGCAGAGCGGGCAGGCGCGTCAGGAAGGCGATCATCCGTACGGCGGTCGCCGTTCCCACATGTGAGTGAGGTCACCCCTTGGCACCTTCCGTCGAAACGAACTCCGGCGTCGCAGCCGCCATCACGCTCGTCGAAGGCCAGCTCTCCCAGCTCGAGGAGCAGAAAGCCGCGCTCGAAAGCGAGTTGGAGCGAGTCGCCGCGTACGTCACCTCGCTGCGGGTCGCCCTCGACGGCCTGCTCGCAGCCGACGCGGCCCTGCGGCCCTCCGTCGGCACGACAGCCGAGCCTGCCACTCCCCCACCCGTGTCCGCCGAAGAAGCTCCGGCGGCAGCGGAGCCGGAGCCGGCCGGGGCCGCCGCGGGGCCGCTCCCCGCAGCCGACGAACCGGAACCGAAGAAGGCAACCCGACGCCGGGCGCCCGCCACCAAGGCGGCGCCCGCCAAGCGAACCGCACGCAAGCCCCGCGGGACCACCCCTGCGGCCGCCGAAGCCGGCGCCGGCCCGGCCGAGAGCAAGCCCAAGGCACGGGTCGCGAAGAAGACCCCGGCGAAGAAGTCGGCCTCGCCGGCTCCGGCAGCCCCGACGGCGCCGAAGCGATCCCGCGGGATCGCCGACGATGTCCTGAACGCCCTCGCCGCGGCCGGCAAGCCGGTGCGGGCGGGCGAGGTCTCCGCGGCCCTCAGCCCCGGCAGCACGGACGACAACGTCCGCACGACCCTGGAACGGCTCGTCAAGGCCGGCCGGGCACAGCGTGCGGGCCGTGGCCTGTTCGAGGCACTGCCGACGAGCTGACCCCGCGCACCTGCCGGGTGGCGAACGCCGCTGGGGTGGTGGATCTTTCGGGGCCGGTCGGATTCGTTCCGACCGGCCCCGGGACACGCCCCGCGCGTCCGGCCGCAGTAGTGCGAAGGTCACCTGCTTCCCCGCCCTTCGTACGGCCGCGCGGAGCGAGCGGACGTCTGTGGGAGCGGCCCACCGGCCTTGTCGTGCCGAGTCGCGGCCGGTCCGGTTGTGCGTGCGGGTGCGTGCGCGGGGTGCGTCTGCTGCGGGAGCCGGCCACGGCACGCCGAACGCCGCGTCTCACGACCGGGATTGGGCGCCCTCTCAGCGGGCAAGTGATCTCCACACCACACCGGACCAGCGCGCGGAGGCGGCTATGACTCTCATGACTCGGCTGATCGCGCCACCCCTTCCGGGCTCGACGCCGGCCAGGCCGGCCCCTTGTGCCACTCTCCGCTTCGCTGCCGGATCAGCCGATGCAGTGGGCCATCCTGGCCGCCATCGAGCCCGGACAGTGCAGTTCTGACTTCGGCCGCCGCCGTACGAGCGGACGGCGACCGTGGCTGTCTCTCGTGCACAGACCGGATACGTGCTCGACCACTTGTGTGAGGAGTCCGATGATGCCCGTCCTCGTCCTTCTGTCAGCGCCTTTGCTTCTCGCCGTGATCTTCGTCATCGCCGGGTTGCGGCCCGCGCGCGGCAGGAGCAGTCTGCCGCAAGCGGCCATCGCCCGACGTCGGCTCACCCGGCGCCATACTCAGCATCTCCGCCGTGCGAGCCAAGCGCTGTGAAATGAGTGCCGATCACCCGCCGACGATGCGCCGGGCCGTGCTCCCGGCTACCTGTGGCGACCTGCGCGACGGCCCAGGCCCCGACACGGCCCGAATGGCCCAATCCGTCCTTCCCGACCCGCGCACCGGTCACCGCCCCGGCGACGCGGTACCCCCGGAGGATCGGACGGTGAGCGAGGCGGTGCGGTGTGACGAGGCCGCGCGTGCCGCCGTCAGGTGAGAGGGGTGCCGCGCAGCAGGAGCAGGGCGATGTCCAGGGCGGCCAGCGCGAGGCTGGCGAGGAAGGGCAGGCGGCTGCGCGGGTCGCGGGTGGGGAGGGCGACCGTGAGTGCGAGCGTGCCGGTGGCGGCGAGGCAGGCCCGGTCGGTGGTGGTGAGGGGCCCGGGCGGTCCCAGGACGAGGGCGGCCGCCCCGGCCAGCAGCAGGGTCGCGGCCAGGGCGCGGGTGAGGTGCGGGCCGAGGCGGTGGGGCAGACCACGCACACCGGTGGCCAGGTCGCCGGGGATGTCGGGAAGCGCGTTGGTGAGGTGAGCGCCCGTGCCGAGCAGGGCGCCGGCCGCCGTCACCCACGCCGGAGGCCACGGGTGGCCGGGCAGCGCGAGGGTGACGAAGGCGGGCAGCAGCGCGAAGGCCCCGGCGTAGGGCAGCCACGACAGCGCCGTGCGCTTGACGCCCAGGTTGTAGGACCAGGCCGCCGCGACCCCGACGAGGTGGGCGGCGCCCGCCGCCAGTCCGCCCGCCAGCGAGAGCGGGACGCACAGCGCGAGTGCGCCCCCGGCGGCGGCGGCCACGCTCCGCGGGCGAACGACGCCGGCCACCAGCGGCTTGTCGGTGCGGCCGGTGGCGAGATCGCGGTGAAGATCGATCCGGTCGTTGCACCAGCCCACCGACAGCTGCCCGGTCAGGACCGCCGAGGCCACCAGCGCGCTTCCCCCCGTGCCCCGCCCCCAGGCCACGGCGAGAGCGGTGACGACGGCGGTGACGGCCAGCGCGGGGGCGGCGTGGGAGGCGGCCAGCAGCCCCCGGGCCGCTGCGCCCCTCCTGGACTGCGGTTGAACGGTCGGGGTTGCCGCGGGCCGGACTCCGGTGGTGTGCACGTCCTCATGCTAGATCGGGCAAATCGCCGACTGGCGGTCATTTCATGATGAAGTATCAGATCACGTCTAGGGTGAGCCGGTGACCACAATCGCGGCTGTCCACGGCGTGCTCGCGCCGCACCGGTACGAGCAGGGCGAGATCACCGAGGCCCTGACGGCGATGTGCGCGGCGTCCGACGCCCAGCGCGGCGTCCTTCAACGGCTGCACGCCACCGCCGCGGTCGGCACCCGCCACCTGGCTCTGCCGCTGGAGCGTTACCGCGAGTTGGGCGGGTTCGGTCGGGCCAACGACCTGTTCATCGACGTGGGGCTGCGGCTGGCGGAGGAAGCCCTGAGCGGTGCCCTGGCGGCGGCCGGTCTGGCGCCCGAGGAGGTGGACCTGGTGGTCTCCACCTCGGTGACGGGTATCGCCGCGCCCTCGCTGGAGGCCCGGCTGGCCGGGCGGGTGGGCCTGCGGCCGGACGTGAAGCGGGTGCCGATCTTCGGGCTGGGCTGCGTGGGCGGCGCCGCGGGCCTGGCCCGGTTGCACGACTACCTCCAGGGCCATCCCGGGCACGTCGCGGTCCTGCTCTCGGTCGAGCTGTGCTCGCTCACCTTGCAGCGCGCCGACACCTCCGTGCCGAACATGGTGGCCGGTGCCCTGTTCGGCGACGGCGCTGCCGCCCTGGTGGCCGTCGGACGCCACCACCCGCGGTCCGGGGACTTCGCGGGGCCACGGGTGGCGGCGACCCGCAGCCGCCTGTACCCGGGCACCGAGCGCGCGCTGGGCTGGGACATCGGAGACAGCGGCTTCACCATCGTCCTCGGCGCCGAACTACCCGAACTGGTGCGCCTGCACGTCGGCGAGGACGTCCGGTCCTTCCTCGCCGAACACGACCTGAAGCCGCCGGACGTCACCGGTTGGGTCGCCCACCCGGGCGGACCCAAGGTCCTGGACGCCTTGCAGGAGAGCCTCGGGCTCGACGGCCGCGCGCTGGAACTGACGCGGCGTTCACTGGCCGAGGTCGGCAACCTCTCCTCCGCCTCCGTCCTGCACATTCTGCGCGACACCCTCGCCCACGACCCGCCACCACCCCCCGGCGGCCCCGGTCTGCTCCTCGCCATGGGACCGGGCTTCTGCTCCGAACTCGTCCTCCTGCGCTGGTAAGCCCGGATGCCCCTGTACACGCTGCTGGTCCTCCTGGTCGCCGTCGAGCGCCTGGCCGAACTCGGCGTCGCGCGCCGCAACGCCGCCTGGAGCCGGGCACGCGGCGGTGTCGAACACGGCTCCGGCCACTACCCCGTCATGGTCCTGCTCCACACCGCACTGCTGGCCGGCTGTCTGGCCGAGGTCCACCTCGCGCACCGTCCCTTCCTGCCGGCCCTGGGCCTGCCCATGCTGATCCTCGTACTCGCCGCCCAGGCGCTGCGCTGGTGGTGCATCCACTCCCTGGGGCCGCGCTGGAACACCCGGGTCATCGTGGTGCCCCACCTGCCGCTGGTCAGCACCGGCCCCTACCGGCTGTTCAGCCACCCGAACTACCTCGCCGTCGTCGCCGAAGGCGCCGCCCTGCCCCTCGTCCACGGCGCCTGGCTCACCGCGACCGCCTTCACCCTGCTCAACCTCCCCCTGCTCGCCACCCGGCTGCGCTGCGAGAACGACGCCCTGGCCGGCTGCGCCACGGCGTCGACGTGATCGACCTCCTCGTCGCCGGCGGCGGCCCCGCCGGCCTCGCCACCGCGATCCACGCCGCCCTGGCCGGGCTCGACGTGGTGGTCCTCGAACCACGTCCCGCCCCGATCGACAAGGCGTGCGGCGAGGGACTGATGCCCGGGGCCGTCCGCGCCCTGGCCGCCCTGGACGTGCCGGTGGTCGGCCACCCGATCCGCGGCATCCGCTACCTGGACGACCGCCATCGCGCCGAGGGCAGGTTCCGCCACGAGGCGGGGATGGGCGTGCGGCGCACCGTCCTGCACGCCGCGCTGTCCCGCCGGGCGGCCGAACTCGGCGTGCCGGTGCTGGCGGGGAAGGCCACCTCCGTCCACCAGGACGGCGACAGCATCACCGCCGCCGGACTCACCGCCCGCTACCTGGCCGCCGCGGACGGCCTGCACTCGCCCCTGCGCCGGCAGTTGGGCCTGGAACGCCCCGACCCGCGACCCCCGCGCTACGGACTGCGACGGCACTTCGCGGTGGCGCCCTGGACCGACTGCGTGGAGGTCCACTGGTCCGCACTCGGCGAGGCCTACGTCACCCCGCTCGGCCCGGACCGGATCGGCGTCGCCGTCCTGACCGGCGAGCGACTGCCGTTCGACGCACTGCTGCCCGCGTTCCCCGCACTCCTTCACCGCCTCACCGCCCACCGCGGCTCGGCCGTGCGCGGCGCCGGACCGATGCGCCGGCGGGTACGGGCCAGGGTGGCGGGACGCGTCCTGCTGGTCGGGGACGCCGCCGGCTACATCGACGCGCTCACCGGCGAGGGCATCTCGCTCGCCCTCACCGGCGCGGCCCACCTGGTGCGCTGCGTACGCGCCGGCCGGCCGCTGGACTACGAGCGGGCCTGGCGCCGCGCCACCCGCGACCACCGCCTGCTCACCGGAGCACTGGTACGCGCCCGCGTCAACCCGCTCCTGGCCCCACGGATCGTCCCCCTGGCCACCCGCGCCCCCGCGCTCTTCACCGCCCTGGTCAACCGCCTCACCTGACGGTGATGACGTCCGTGGCGATGGTGCCGGCGAGTCGGTTCCCTCACCTCGTGGCCCCGAACGCGCTGCGCACGCGCACCCCCCCGGGCAGCCAGTTCCGGGTCTGTCCGCATCCTCGTCCTGGCAGCCGGGGTCGGCCGGCCCTGCCGGGATCCGCCGGCGGTCGGAGCCGGCCGCGGCCGCCTGGATCACGGAGGCAGCCGCCCAGAGCGCCCGGCGGGACGTCGCAGCCGTTCTGCCCGCCCTCGCCGACCCGACGCCCTGGTCGGCCTCCTCCTTGGTGGCGTACTTCCCGCGTCGTGGATCCGCGCGCCGCGCACGCCCGGGCGAGCCGGGTCCGGGGGGATGAGGCGCTCGCCACCGACCGGGCCGCCGCCCGCCCCGGCCGGTGCATCGCGCCGGCGCCGGACAGCGGCTCGGCCAGGCCCGGCGGGTGCTCGGACGCGGTGTCGAGCGGGTGCTGACCGACACCGTCCGCGCGCCGCGCGCCCCGCGTCCGTGGTCACCGGCCGCCTCGACGCCGCGCGGGAGGAGTACGGGCAGCGGGCCGAGCCGTGGCCGCACGATCACCGGCCCCCTCGGCCTCCGGTGAGCCGCCGGACGGGCCTACGCGCCGATGTCCGCAGGTGTGAGGCGGTGCGGCCTGGGCAGCCGCACCCGTAGACGATCACCGCCCCGGGACGGACCGGGGCGCGGACACAGCGGAGAGGGCACAGCGACATGGGCGAGCAGGCGAAGAACACCTCGGTGAGCGGCGAGGGCGACGTCGACGACGCGGTCGGCTCCGCCGCCGAGCGCATCCGGCGCGCGCTGGAGAGTGAGGACGCGGGCCGGGTGGCGGGGCCGGGCGCCAAGACGGACGACCGCCCGCAGGGCCGCCCCGAAGGGCAAGGGTCCGAGGACGAGCCGCCCGCCGCGCCGGCCGCGGACACGGTGGCGCCCTGAGCGGGCCGCAGAAGGCGCCGACCATCCTACGAAAGGACCGGAATCCGATGAGCACCGAGCGCGACGCGAAGCAGGAGCACGACCCGGAGCGCGAACCGGACGGCCCGACTGCCGCGCAGGGCGACGAAAGCACACAGGACGAAGCACAGGACCTGGACGAGCGACAGGGAGACGCCACCACGGCCGACCCGACGCCCACCCGCCACCTGGGCCCCGACGACAAACCGGCCCCGGAGGAGTCGAGCCGCTGACCTTCCGGTCCTGACCGGAAGGAAGTCCAGTGGCCCCACCTGAGCGGTGAGGGTTGGCGCCACCAAGTGGGCGAAGGTGCCGGCCCGCCGGGCTGGCACCCGGACACCGCCGGAAGACCACGGTCCACCGCCGGCACCCGCACCGACGGCCCGGCAGCAGGAAGCGGCCAGGAGCGGCGGTCGGGAAGCGGCAGCCGGACCGGCAGGGAACCGGGGACCGATCCGGGCCCCCGGGGCAGGCGCCCGGCAAGCACAGCCCGAGCCCCACGAAAGGACGGACATGATGACCGCAACGGACGACGCCAGGGGCGACGACGTCTACCAGCCCGATGCCACAACCGATGTCGGCGACGACGCCGGCCTCCTGGACCCGGAGGACACCCTGCTCGACCGCGCCGCCGGTCCCTACGAGGAGGGCTGGTCCCCGCCGGATCGGCCGCTCGCCGTCGAACACCAGGGCACCACGGCGGCGGAGCAGAACGAAGGCGAGAGCCTGGACCAGCGGCTGGCCGAGGAGGTCCCGGACCCAACGCTGGCCGTCCCCGCCCAGGACCCCACAGACGGCACCGACGAGACCGCCGACACGAGCGAAGAGCCTCGCGACGAGGAGGTAGGCGCCGCCCGCGCGGGCCGGCTGCGCCCCCGGGCCACCGGACCGAGTACCTTCGCGACGGATGTCGGTGTCGACGGAGGCGCCGCGTCTGCCGAGGAAGCCGCCGTCCACATCGTCCCGGACGAGGAGCCCTGACCATCGCTTGAGCCCGCCCCAGGCGGACACCCTCAGTTCCGGGCCAGGATCCCGGCGACTGGGGGCTGGCCATGGGGACGGTCAGCGGTGAGGGACCGGGCAGCACCTGCTGCCCGGTCCCTCCGGGTTCGCCCCCGCTCGCACATGACCTCGACCAGCCGACCGCCCCCGCCACATCCGTGGGTGTGGCGGGGGCGGCTGAAGGCGTGGTCCGGGTCAGAGGGTGTCGCGGTAGCCGCCGGAGGCGGTGCCGCGCTTCTCGATGAAGTGCTTGAACCGCTTGAGGTCGCCCTTGACCTGCCGGTCGAGCATGCCGGTCATGTCGGCGGCCTTCTCGGCCATGCCGCCGGGCTGGAAGTCCATCTCCATCATCACCCGGGTATGGGTCGCGTCGATCGGCTCGAACCGCACCATCCCCGTCTGCCGCACGTCACCACTGGTGGTACGCCACGCCACGTGGTCGTCCGGCACCTGGTCGACGATCTCGGTGTCGAACTCCCGGGACACACCGGCGATCTTCGTCTTCCAGTGGTTGTGCCGCTCGTCGAGCTGGGTGATCTCCTCGACGCCCTCCATGAACATCGGGAACTGCTCGAACTGCGTCCACTGGTTGTACGCCGTGCTGACCGGCACATCGACGTCGATCTGCTCCTGCACCTTGCTCATCGCTGCTCACTCGCCTTCGCATCGCTTCGCGGTCGGACAAGCGCCTGCCCCGACCGCCGGCCGGTATGCCCGACCCCTACCGATTCCGCCGCATTCCGGACGGATCGGCAACAGCCGCCACCCATCCGAGGCCCTGGACCAGACCCGCCAGGCCCGGACGATGCGAGCGCGCCGGCGACCGGCAGGGCGAAGGGCAGCTCGGGGCCCACCCGTCCTCCTTCACCGGGGCCCTGGGCCGATGCCGAGGAAGCAGGTGAGGGCCTCGGGATGGACGGTGGGCCGGTCTCGGTCGATGCGCTCGCTCCAGGGAGCGGGCACCTCACGCGTTCCAGGGCGCGGTTCGCCCGCAGGCGTCGCGGATCGTCGTCGCGGTCTCGGCGGCGGCCACCCGCCGGGGTCACGGTCCCGACGGCAGGCTCGCCCCGACAGCGGTCGAAGCTCGCGTGACGGCGGCGTTCCCAGGATCTCGGCCGTCACGAGCCTCCCGATATCTCGGCCGTGCTCCCCCACCCGCCCGGCACAAGCGTCGGTTCCGCCGGCTGCGGCCGGCCTCCCTCTCCGCGGGGGTCACCCTGCGGGGGAGCCGCCGGACGAAGATCATCCTCGCGCGTGATCCCGCCACGCCACGGCCGTGCCAGGCTCACCGCATGCACTACGTCGTACACCGGATAGCCGCCGAGGAATGGCGGGAGTTCCGCGAGATCACACTGGAGGCGCTGCGGGACTCCCCCGGCGCCTTCAACCTCTCCCACGCCGACACCGCCGCCCACCCCGACGCCTACTGGCAGCAACAGGCCGCCGCGGAGGCCGCCGGGCAACGTGCCACCCTCACGGCCCGTGACGCGAGCGGGACCTGGGTGGGAACAGCCGGCATCGAGCCCGTCCCCGACGTCCCGGACACCGTGTGCGTCCGCTCCGTCTACGTCACCCCGGCCCACCGCGGCGCCACCGGCCCCGCCACCGGCCTCGTGCGGGCCACCATCCGGCACGCACAGGACCACACCGACGCACGGTGGCTGACCCTCGGCGTCAACGAGAGCAACGCACGCGCCCTGGCCTTCTACCGACGACTCGGCTTCGAGGACACCGGAAAGGTGATCCCCTACGTCCGAAACCCGAGCGAGAAGGTCCTCATCCTGGGCTACCCGGGCTTCCGCAGCGACCCCCGGCAACCGACCCTCTAGCCTGACGGGCCGGCGAAGCGCCCCGCGTCGGCCCCTCCGCTCCCCCGCGAAGTGGCGGCTCGTCCCCCCATCCCGACCTCCGGTGGGCCTGTACGGCGACAGGCCCAGCGGATACAGCGACGGCGCCCCGGCGCAGCCGTGAGCGCGACGGGTCACGGCCCGATGCGTGGCGCGGCCGCCGCAGTGGCCGGCACCCCTCCTGCCCGACCTGCCGCCTCCCGAGGAGTGCGAGGCGCCGCCGGCCAGGCTCGCCGGCGAGGTGGCGCCCCGCTCGCCCGGCCGCCGGCGCCATCGGTGAGGCGAAGCCCTGCGGGGGCGGGCACTCTCGTGACGCTCCGTCGAACCACTCGTTCGGTCGTGTGACGGCCCCGCGTCGCCCGGGTGGGCGGCCGGTCGTGGTCGACTGCCCTGCATGGTGTCAGGGCGGAGCAGGATGTGGGCGGGCCTTCAGGTCGGGCTTGCCGTGGCGGTGCTGTGCGGCTGTTCGTCGCTGTCGGACCGGGAGGACGCGGTCGCGGCCGCGGCACGCGCCTTCGAGGCCGACCTCGCCCGCCAGGACAACGCGGCGCTGTGCGGCGCACTCGCCCCGGGCACGCGCGAGGAACTCGAGGACAGCAGCAAGACGGGCTGCCAGCAGGCGATCGGCGACAGCGACCTGCCCGCAGCCGCGGACGTCCGCCGAGTCGACGTCTACGGCCGGCAGGCCCGCGCCGTGCTGGACAGCGACACCCTCTTCCTGTCCGCCTTCCCGGACGGATGGAAGATCACCGCCGCCGGGTGCGACCCGCAGCCCCGCAAGCCCTACAAGTGCGTGGTCAAGGGAGCGTGAGACCGGTGCGCAGCCTGTTCGCCCTGTGCGTGCTGATCGTCGTCGGCGGTCTGGTCTACTTCACGACGATCGGGGCGCTGCACCGATGAGCCGCACGGACCGCGCGGGGCGATTCCTGCGCGACAACAGCCTCACCCTGGCCTTCGGTGCCGCCTTCCTGCTCACCCTGGTCGGGCAGGCCGCCGCGGGGCTGGCGGAGGTGAACAACGAGCTCGTCGCGGCCGATCTCCAGCCCGTCGGTGTCGCAGGCTATCTGACCGGCTCCGACTTCGCGGTGGACGTCACCGAGAACTGGCAGTCGGAGTACCTGCAGTTCTTCCTGTACATCTTCGGCACCGTCTGGCTGCTGCAACGGGGGTCCCCGGAGTCCAAGAGCCTGGACCGGCCCGGTACCGAGTCCGACCGCGAACAGAAGGTCGGCGCTCACGCCACCGCCGACTCGCCCTCCTGGGCCCGCGCGGCCGGACTGCGCCGCACCCTGTACTCGCGCTCCCTCGGCACGGTGATGGCGCTGTTCTTCGTCGGCTCCTGGTTCGCCCAGTCGATCACCGGTACGGCCTCGTTCAACGCCGGGCGGCTGCGCGACCTCCAGGCGCCGTTCACCTGGTGGGACTACGTGCTGTCCGCGGACTTCTGGAACCGCACCCTGCAGAACTGGCAGTCCGAACTCCTCGCGGTCGCCTCCATGGCGATCCTCTCCGTCTACCTGCGCCAACGCGGATCACCCGAGTCGAAGCCGGTCGGCGCGGCCCACACCTCCACCGGCGTCGAAGGCTGATGCCCACCGGCGGCCCACCGGCGGCTCCCGTCCGGGCCGGGCGGAGGACGCCACGGAGACGCTCCAGCCGGTGGGATCCGCCGGGCGCGCGGAGGTACACGAGTGCGGGCGGGGGCATGACCCCGTCACGCCCTGCCCGACCGAGCGGGGCGTGTGCCCCGTCGGGCAAGGCGTGACAGGGAACCGCCGGGGTTCGGTCGGCGCGGTCGGGGCCTACTTGCCGCGGCCGGTCACGAAGTCGCGGGCCCGGTCCACGAGGCCGACGCCGGGGCCGAGGAGCTTGCTGGCCGTCGGGCTGTCCGGGGCCGCCGGATGCGGGCGGGTCGGGGCCATGGCCTTCGCCCGGCGGACCTTGTCACCGAGGTCGTCCAGCTGCTCCGGGGTACAGGCCGTGCGCAGCATCGGGAAGAGGTTGGTCTCCTCGTCCTCGACGTGGGCGGACACCTCGTCCATCAGCTGCCGGAGCACCGAGCCCATCGTGGGATCGTCGGTGCGCAGGTCCTCCAGCTGCTTGAGGAGGTCCTCGACCTGGCGGTGGTCCTCGATCTCCCTGTCCGCGAGGGCGTCGCCGCCGTCGAGGTGCTCGCGGACCGCGGGGTAGAGGTACTGCTCCTCCGCGACCGAGTGCCGCACCAGCTCGATGGTGACCTGGTCGATCACGTCCCGCAGTGCCTGGCCGCCGCCGCTCATGGCCCGGATGCGGCCGAACATGTCCTCCACCTCGCGGTGGTCCGCCATCAGTTCCTCGATCACGTTTCCGCCGTGTCCCATTGTCCTGCCTCTCGTCGTCCGCGGGCGAGTCGGTCCGCGCCCAGCCGGAGGGCGTTCCCGCTCCCTCGCGGGCCTTCGCCGGTGGCCCGCTCCTCACCGGATCGGGCGGCCGCAAACTCCCCCGGTCCGGTCCGGTCCGGTCCGGTCCGGTCCGGTCCGGTCCGGTCCGAGCGGGCGACGGGCCGAGCGGGCGACGGGCCGGTGTCGTGGTGGGTGGCGGGTTTCAGGTTGGCTTGGCCGTCTCGTCGAAGAACCTGATGAGCCGGGGCAGGGCTTGCAGCACCGATCCGTTGTGGTCGACGTCGCCGACATCGGTCAGCCGGGGCTGTTCAGGAAGGCCTCGGTGAACAGGGCCTCGGAGGTCGCCGGGAGGGCGTGGGCGATCTCCTCGGTGGTGTGGTAGCCGCCGAAGAGGTCCTCCACGTCACCGGCGTAGGGGGGGCTTGAAGGCATCGCCGGGTGTGGGGTAGAGGCCGTACATCCTGTTCCAGGCGGTGGCCAAGTAGGCCAGGTAGAGGCCGGCGTTCCTGATCCTGTCGTCGGCTGCGGCGGCCTCGAAGGCGGAGAGGTTGTAGGGGCCGCTGACCGGGGCGAGGGCCCCAGCCGGAAGTAGCGGTCGGTGTCCTTCTGTTGGAGCGCGCGGCCCACCAGCATGGTCGCGGAGCCGCCCTGCGAGAAGCCGCTGACCTGGACGTTGCGCTGCAGTTCCCGGCCGTTGCGGTGGGCGACGGTGCGGGCCGCACGCAGGCCGTCCACCGAGGCCGCGACGGTGGCCCGGGGGTCGCCGTAGGGGTGGAAGCCCTCACCCGAGCCGAGGCCGACGTAGTCGGGCGCCGAAACGGCTCGTCCGGTCGAGGCCAACAGCAGGGCGACGAGCCGGTCGTTCGACTCGGGATTCCCCGAGGCGACGTCCTTGCGGTAGACGGTGGTGCCGTGCAGCCAGGAGACGACGGGCAGGTCACGCGCCCCACTCCTGGGCAGAACGACGAGCTGGCTCGCGGTCGTGGGGGAACCCGCGCTGTCGGAGGTGCGGTAGGTGACCCGGTAGGTGACCCGGTAGGCGGTCACGCCGTAGCGGACCTGGGTGGAGTCGATCTCGCCCCGGAGTCGTCCGGCCACTTCCTACTTCCTCCGCCGTGAGGTCTGCCGCTTGCCCGACCGAGACGACGGCCCCTCCCTGGGCCCGCTCCCTGGGCCCGCTCCCTGGGGAAGTCGGCCGCCGCCGAGACCGGTACCGCAAGCGCGGACACGCTGCCGAGGACAGCCGCGCCCGCCAGGATCCGAGTACTTGTTCGCCGTGAAGTCATGGAGGGATCCTGCCGCTTGGCCGCTGCGCCGGGACATGGAGCCACCCCCGGCCGTCACGGGGGGGGAAGACCCTCTCAGGGTCTGTCAGAGATGCTGGGCGCCCATCCCTCAGGGGACCGGTCGGATGCCACGGTGCAGGGTGTGGATCGGCGGCCTTCGACCTGGAGCTGGCGATGGCGGTCCTCTCCGGGGCATCACCCCGGCCCAGGCCGAGTCCTCACCGCGGGCCGGGCCGCCGTCCACACCGCCGACCGCGACATCCCGCGCTGCCACGCCCTTGCCGCCGGTCCCGGCCAGGCGGCCCGAAGCCGTGTCGGAACCAGCTGGTGACACCGTTCACGGGAGCGGGCCGGTATACCCCGGGACCCCGCTGTATCGGTGAGGATCCGACCGGAGCACGGTCGGTCAGTCGATGCCTTCGACGATGCGGAAGTCGCGCTCGACGCCGTCGCCGAGGGCGGCCAGCGCCTCCTGGTAGGCCGCGCTCTCGCGGGCCGCGACGGCCTGCTCGAAGCTGTCGAACTCGATCAGGATGGTGCGCGCGGCGATTCCGGCCTCGTGTGCCACGACCCGACCGTCGCGGGCGAGGAGCCGTCCGCCCCCGGCCCGGACGGCCGGACCGGCCAGCTCGTTGTAGGCAGCCAGCTTGTCAGGGTCCGAAATGGTGCGGTAGACGCTGACCCAGTAGCCCTTGGGCATGGAACCTCCAGTGTGGGGATGAGTGCATTCGATGGACGGGTTGGTCTTGGACGAGCGTCGGCGGCCGGCCCGGTCGGCCTGCCGGCCACCGCGAGTCGCTTTCGTGTCAGTCGAGCCGGGGAAGGCGGACGGCGCGCGCGATCTGCGCGGCGCCGCCCACACGGATCAGGGTGCCGGACGCGCCGCGCCGCGCGTCGGCGATGATCGTGGACGGATGGCCGAGGTGATCGCCCATGTCGACCGCGATGGCGGTGACGCCCTGATCCGCGAGATACGCGGCCAGACACGCGGTGCTGTTGGCGTTGGCGACGTCCTCGGGGACGCCGATCGACGGGGCGAACATCCGGGCCGCCGCCCGGCCGTCCGCGTCGGGGACCGAGTAGGCGTAGCAGCCCAGCAGTCCGTAGCGGTCACAGGCATCGCGCAGAGCCGTGAAGTCCGGGCGGAGTTCGGCCAACGCGGTGCGCGATCGTACGGGCAACAGGAGCCGTGGCCGGCCGGGTGAGGCCACGTGGGCAGCGTCGGGAAGGGTTTCGCTGTTCAGGCCGAGGGCGGTCGCGATCGCCCGGAGTCCGGGTCCCCCGGCCTCTCGCGGGCTGATCGGGCCCGGGTCGAACGTGGCCGTCAGGTCGTCGTGTTCCCGCGTCGCCCGGCCTTCGAATACGCGGGTCGTGGTGTGCAGCATGGCCCGGTAGTCGGCGTCGCCGCCGTGGAGCAGCGCGAGCAGCGCCAGTGCGGCGACCGTGCCGTGACCGCAGGCGGGCAACTCGCCTTCGCCGGTGAAGAATCGGAGCCGATACGACGCTCGGGCCCGGTCCTCGCCGTCCACCGCGGTGATGAAGACCGCGTGCGAGGTGCCTGTCGCGGCGGGGACGTGCCGTCGCTCGGCATCGGTGAAGGGCGCGTCGTCGAGCACGGCGGTCGCGCTGCCGCCCCGGCCCTGTCGCCGGCACGCGTCGACGATCGTCACCTCGGGCACGGCGCCGCGTCCGTCGTGATCAGCATCGTCAGGTCGAGCGCGGGCGCGCTGTGTGTCAGGGACCCGATCGAGATGAGGTCGACGCCGGCTTCGGCGATGGCGCGAACCCCGTCCAGGGTGAGGTTGCCGGAGGCCTCCAGGAGGATCTTCGAACCGCCGCGACGGCCGGCCCTCATCCGCGTCACTTCTTCGATGTCGGCCAGTTCCATGTTGTCGAGCATGAGCCAGCCCGCTCCCGCTTCCATGGCCTCGCGGGCCTGCGCGACGGTCTGCACTTCGACGTCGATCGGCAGGCTCCTCCCGGAATCGGCCATACCCTTTCGGACCGCGTCGATCGCCGCGGTCACCCCGCCCGCCGCGGTGATGTGGTTCTCCTTCAGGAGGACCATCGCCGCCAGGGTGAGCCGGTGGTTGCCGCCGCCGCCGGCGGTGACGGCGTACTTGTCCAGCGCCCGCAGCCCCGGGGCGGTCTTGCGGGTGTCCAGGATCCGCGCCGGAGTTCCGGCCACGGCCTGGACGAAGGCGTCGGTGACAGTGGCGATGCCGCATAGGCGCTGCAGGAAGTTCAGCACCGTGCGCTCGGCGGTGATCAGGCTGCGGGCCGACCCGGTCAGCCGCACCAGGACGTCCCCGGCCCGCACCCGTTCGCCGTCCGCGACCAGAGCCTCGACCCCGACCTCCGGGGCGCTCTGGGCGCTCTGGGCGCTCTGGGCGCTCTGGGCGAAGACTTCGCGGACCACGGGCATTCCGGCGACGACGCCGGGCCGGCGGGTGCTGATCTCTGCGGTGGCGACCAGATCGGCCGGGACGCTCCACAAGGTGGTGACGTCGCCGTCGGCCCTGTCCTCCGTCAAAGCGGCGGCCACACTGGCCCGCGCCGCCGACACGGGGAAATCGGCGATCCTCATAGGTGGTTCCTCGCCTCTCGGAGATCGATCATCAGACCGACGAGGCCCTGGACGGCTTCCTCGACGGCTTTCGCTCGCGTCGGGTGGGCATGGATGTGCCTGGCGATCTGCTGTGAGATCCCACATCCGGACGGAACACCACCGGCGCCGATACACCCGCCGCCCCCGTACTCGGCCCCGACCACCGCGGTGCGCGGCCCCGGCGACTGCGCCGCGCGGATGGCCGCGGCGCAGTCGCCGGGACCGGCACCGAGGACGACGACGCCACCGGGAGCAGCGGCGGCGGCGAACCCGACGCCGGCGCGGGGAAAGTCGTCGTCCATGACGTGTTGCTCCGTTCAACAGCCGCCGGATCGACGGTGTGCCCCCATCAAAACCCCTGCGATCCGCTGCCCGCCAATAGACCCACGAGGCCACCCCATAGGCTCGGACCTATCCCGGGAGCAAGGAGCGGACATGCACGACCACCAAGGCGTCGAACTGCGTCATCTCCGCTACTTCGTCACCGTCGCCGAGGAAGGCACGATGACGGAGGCCGCACGGGTGCTGCGGATCGCCCAGCCCAGCCTCAGCCAGCAGATCAGCGCCCTGGAACGCCGGGTCGGGGCCAAACTGTTCCACCGCCGACCCAAAGGGATGGAGCTCACCGAGGGCGGCCGGATCCTGTACACGAGCGCCACACGCACCCTGGCCGAGATCGAGTCGTCGCTGGCGCAGGCACGCGACGCCCGCTCTCCGGTACGCGTAGGGGTCTGCGGCACCGTCCCGGACCACCTGCTGGCACGGGTCGCGCAGGTCCTGGCCGAAGACGGATCCCCGGACGTCGAGTTCACCGAGACCGACTCTCCGAAGCAACTCGACCTGCTACGGACCGGCACCCTCGCCCTCGGGGTGATGCGCGCCTTCCACGACATCCACGGCCTGGCCACGCTCACCCTGGCCGACGAACCACTCGGCGTGCTCCTGCGCCCCGACCACCCGCTGGCCCACCACACGGCCCTGTCCTGGGCCGACCTCGCGGGCCAGGACCTGCTCTGGTTCCCCGCCGAACGCAACCCGCACTTCACCGAGGACGTCCTGGCCCACCTCGCCGGCCACGGCTGGTCACCACGACTACGTACCGTCGACGCGCACAGCCGGGCCCTGTACCGCCACCACCTGCGCAACAACCAGGACCTGATCACCCTACGAACCCGGACCGCCGTCACGAAGGACACCGGGATCACCTGGCGCCCCTTCGCGTCCGACCCGCCACGCGAACGCTTCCTCCTGGCCACCCCCGACGACAGCCCCTGGGCGCACCTGCTGGCACGCTCGGACAGCCGGCCGTCCGGCGACGACGGTACCGGCGGAGCCGGCCAGCACGCGACGAACTCCCCGGTCGCCACCTCGTCGACCAGTGCCGGGCCCATCCGGTCGCCGGCAACCAGCACGACGCGCCCTGGCCCCGCCCGAGCCCGCGGCCGGCACGACCGCTGACCGCTTGCCGCCTCGGCGCCCGGCTTCGCACCTGGGGTCGCCGGAAGGCAGCACCGATTGATCTTGCCGCCCAGATGCCCCCGCTGCCCTCCACCGGCTTCTGGGGCTCAGCATCACGAGCACTCAGTTCCGGTCCGTCCGCGGGGCCCCCAGGAACGAGTCCGCCGCCGAGCCAGCTCGGCGGCTACGAGCATTGCCAGAAGGAGCGTCCTTCGCGGCAATCGGGGCTGACGAAGGCAAATCCTTAACCGTAGCCGAAGTCGAGGACGTACGGATCCTCCTCAGCTTCGCCGGCGTCGCTGATCTTGAAGAGGAACTGCCCGGGGGCCCGACCCGGAAACTCGGGCGGAGGTGACAGCCTGCGCCGCGGCGGCGGCCTCGGTCTGCGCGCGACCGACCTCGGTCGCGGCAGTCGCGGCCCGCCTCGCCGCCCGCTCCTCCGTCTCGGCGAGGGCACTGCGCGCGGAACTCGCCGCCACAGCGGCCTGCGCGGCCCCCGCGCTGGTGCGCTCGGCAAGCGCGGACGCCCGCGCCGCACTCTCCTGCGCGGCGGTGGCACACCCGGCCTGGACGGCCTGTGCCTCACCGGCTCGGGTCGCAGCGTCGGCGGCTGCCTGGGTGGCGCGCTGCGCCGCCTCCGCGCCGGTGCCGGTCGTGGCCTGTGCACGCGCGGCCATGGTCTGGGCGAGTTCCTGCGCCCGGGTGACTCGGGTGGTCGCCTCGATCGCCGCTGCCCGCTCGGCCTCCGCGCGGGCAGCGGCCTGCGCCACGACCGTTTCCGCGCGCCCGGACCGCCCGGCGGCTGCGGCAGCGGCCTGCTGGGCGCTCGCCGACCGCTCGACCGCAGCCCGCACCTCCTGTTGCGCCACCGTGGCGACCTGAGCGGCGGCGACCTGCGCCCGACCGAGCCGGGCAGCGGCCGCCTCGACCCGCTCCACCTCCGTGCGGATACTCGACAACTGGCCGTCGAACGAGCGAAGTTGCTACACGCCGCCGCGCAGCCCGGTCGTCAGACCGGCCAGCCCCGCCTGAAGCTCGACGTAGAGGGTGTAGGCGCCGGCCATCCGGCTACTCCTGCCTGGGCCTCGCACCCGTTGACCTCAAGGACGGCGGTCGGGCCGCTGCCCTGGATACGGACACGCTGAAGCTCGGGGGGTATGGGGGTGGGGGTCATGATCCCGAGCGTAGAAGCCGCGACGGACATGCTGGCCGAGTTCGCGGCCGGCGTCCAACGAACTGACCTAACCAACTACGCCGTTCTGGCAGACTCTTCGGCATGTGGGACGGAGTGATTGATGCGAGGCACCTGTACACCGCGGTTAGGCTAACCGCGCACACCCACGGGCGAGATGGCGCGCCTTCGAAGACAGTTGTCAGCGGAACGGGCTTCATCGTGCGCAGCGGCCTGTTCACCGGGGATCGCAAGGGCTTCCTCGTCACGAACCGGCATGTACTCGACCCTGACTTCGTCAAGTCCAGGCTTCGGACCGTCTACAAGGTTGAGGTCGCGGGGTTCGTGCAGAACTCGGGCGCGTGGAAGGGAGTCTCGTACCTCTCCGGCAACGCGAAGCCGGTCAGGTTCACTATCGAGTCCCCTGAGCCCATGTTCGCGGACGGCGATCACGACATCGCCCTGATCGATTTGGAGACGGCGAAAGTTCCTGGCGGCTGCCCGGACCTTACTGAACTGAGCAACCTGAATCTCGCCTGCAACCTGGACTTCGAGCAGCGGGTTCATGTCGGTGCCCAGGTGATCACCCCGGGCTATCCATCGATCGACCATGTCACCGCGCACCGGCCAATCCTCGTAAGTGGCACAGTGGCATCCAATCCGCGCGAAAGTGCAGAGACCGGCGCACACCAGTGGATGGATCACGTGTTGTGCCACTCCTTCGGCTGGGGTGGCATGTCGGGCTCCCCGGTCTTCGGGTCGAACTAGTCCACATCGACGAACCGTTGGCCGATGTGGAGCCGAACGGCGGGTCGCACGGCTGATCGAGGCTCGGCCCCCAGGCAGACGCGGCGCCCTGGGGGCCGAGCAGGGAAGGCCACAACGTCACGCTTTCGCCTGGGCGGGTCGCCCGGGCCACGGCGACGGTGCTCGCCTCTTCCGGGTCGAGAGCCTGCCCCGTCCGCCCCGTGGTTCCGGTCGGTGCCGCCGCCGCGGTGACGCTGACCGCCGGCACCACGGGGCAGCGTCGACGCGCACAGCGGGGTGACGACCTCAAGAACGAGTAACACCCGATGAGCCAGCACTTTCTACGACGCGTAGCCGTGTCTGGGGCTGTAGAGCCGACGTGGTCCGGCCATAGGCACGGCAGGGGTAGGTCAGCCGGTCTTCAGAACCCATCCCATGTCGGCAAGGATCTGATTGATCGGGACATACCAGATAGTGCTCAGGCACCATGGCGTGCGGTAGCCGGCGTCTGCGGTCTGGCGGCCCTGGCAGTCACGAGTGTTGTCGAGCGAGGTGATGGTCCCCCGGGCCTGGTCCTTTCCTCCACCGTCGGTGAGGGCGAAGACTGGGCCACCGCTGTCGCCATTGGCTGCGGCAATGTCGTTGGGGTCGGTCTGGACGGCCTTGTCCTGGAACTTGCGCCAAACACCGTTGGGTCCCTGCATGTGCTGATCGACGAGCTTGACCTGAAGTCCGCAGTGGACTCCGGAGTTCGCGGCCGACTGGCAGACGTAATCCCCGACGTTGTTGTAGCCAGCTCCGGATACCGGCTTGGCGTAGTTGCTGTCGTCGTTCCACGCGCCGTCGTAGACCCAGGCACTTGAGTGGCCGTTGTTCTTCGGCACGATGCCGATCACGTCGTCAGTGTCGAGGCCGTCGTTCCGGTAAGCGTTTCCCAGGTACTCACGGCTGTACCAGGTGTTGTACGAGCCTTCCCCGCAGTGCCACGCGGTGGTGACAAGGTCCTTGTACAGGCTCGGGCTGTAGACACCGAAGCCCGTCGAGCAAATGCCGCCGCCGGGGGTCTGAACACCGGCTCCACCAGCCCAGGGGTCCCAGTCCGCCCCTCGGGTCAAGTCTGTGACCTGTGGCTCGTACCTCGCATGGACCTCCACCCCCGCTACGGCCGATGTGATGGCGGCGACCTGTGGCGACAACTCATCAGCCGGGAGAGGCGCCCGCAGCGCGAGAGGGTCAGCAGCTCGGGCGTCATCGGTCTCATAGCCAATTTCGAGACCGCTACCGTCGGCGGCCGGCCCGACTCGGTTGATGTGACTGGCTCGCTTCGCCGGGATGGGGAGCGGCTTGCCGTTCGGCAGCAGCTTCTCCCGTGCGGCGTGCAGCTCGGCCTTCGAGTACTTGGCGGACACAACCTGAGTCGTCACACCCTGGGGCAAGTCCCGGAGAACGGCATTGACAAACTCGGGAAGATCACCCTTCCAGTGCAGGGTGATTCGGCTGGCCGCAGCGTCGACCTCGACCTCAGAGAACCCGGGGATCTGATCCCGGTTGGACTCTGAGCGCCCACCAGTGATGCGGTCGACAAGCTTGTCGAGGATCTCCTGCTTCTTCATCAGCTCGATGACCTGAGGGCTTGCTGCTGCAGACAGTACGGCCGCGCCCTGCCCCTGGGTGGCAGTCGGCTTGGGTGCACGATGCGTCGGGCCGCCCGGCTTGGTGAAAGCGGAACTTCCCTGTGCACCCATGGCCGGAACCGCAGCCGAGAGCGACGCGAGGACGACAGTAGCCAAAACCAAATGGCTACGGCTGAATATCTTCCTTTTGGCCATGCAGAAATCCCCCACTATACGATGCCGCCCTGGGCTCACCCCCGGCGAGTACACACTCAATCTTAACGAGCAGGTGCCGCCCTGCGCAGCGGAATTAAAGCCACACTCTGCGCCAATACGGGTAAACTTGGGGCATTTCGCAGCCAGAGTTTTACGACCTCATGACGAGTCCGCCGTGGCCCTTTTGTGAAGACGCTACCCAGATGAGCCAGCGCGGCCCTTCGCCGCTTGACTTGACCGCTGCCCGGCCGCGAGCATGGCAACGACCCCGGGAGGGCCCGTGAAGCAAGGATCTGCCCGCCGCCCACTGCGGCTCGGACGGCACAAGCGCCTGGCCATGATCACAGCAGCCAGCATATTCGGCGCCGGCCTCGCGGTAACGGCGTGGGCATCACAGTCCTCAGACTCAGACGTATACGAAAGCGCCATCCAGGGCCAGCTACTGGTGAGTGCCGACGGCCAAACCATCACATTCACAGCGGGCTGGAGCTGTGAACGGAAGCCCGAACTGGCGGTTCGAGAGAGTTCGCAATCCGTCAAAGTCTCATTGAGGCACAAGAAGCTTTCAGGCCTCTGCGACCCTGGGGGGTACGCGCGAATTACCGCGCATCTGCACTCTCCACTCGGCACTAAATCTCTCGTAGATGCCACTACAGGTGGTGCCATCGTCCATTTCGACGGCCGTAACCTTGCCCAGCCGACCTACCTCCCGGACCACTACCAGCCGTTCAGCGCCGACGAGGTTGCCCAGCTTCCCAGTTTGCCGCCGTTCCCTGCCGACGTCCCGAACTGGGCAACTGGCTATCGCTACGCGTCCGATACCCATCCCGGCTCTTCGCTGCTCATTCGCCAAGCGATGGGGACCTTTGTGGAGTCGACCGGCCAAGGACCCACTATGGTCAACGGCCATCCGGCGGTCTTGAGCAACGCTGACCCCAAGCTCGGTCCCCGGACGCTGACGTGGGCCGATGGCACGTTCACCTACAGCATTTCAACGGGCACTCCATCGTTGCTCTCCGACCAGGATCTGATCCGAATCGCGGAAGGGCTCAAGTAGCGGCTTCTGAAGGGGACCAGGCCGCCTGGAAGCGCCTCCGCAGGCCTGACGAGGCCGGTACCACAGCACACAGCCTCGTCAGACCCAGGTTCAGGTCGATCCCGATAGGTCAGATATAAACGACCTCGTCAAGACGCGTAATCCGGGCAACCGCAACCGTACTCGCCTCCCGTGGGTCAAGGGTCTGCCAGATGCGGCCCGCAGTGCCGGCCGTCGGCGAGGCAGCCGCAATTACGGCGACCAGGCAGTGCCGTCAAAGGGTCAGGTCCACATGAGGAGTGAGGCGAGGGTGACGGCGGCTTTGTAGGACAGGCGGTCTTGTCGTACCTGGTCGCGAGACCGCGCCACTGCTTCAGTCGGTTGAAGCACCGCTCGACGACGTTGCGCCGCTTGTAGAGCTGCCGGTCGAATGCCACGGGGCGACCGCCGAGGCTGCCCCAGGAGGGGCCGCCGCTCCCCGCTCCGGCGGGACCGCCTCCCCCGCTGCCAGTGATCGGCGGCTGGTGCGGGTCCTCCGACCGGCCATGGCTCGCCTTCCCGACCGTGCGACGTGCTCATCTACCCCAGGGCAGGGCATGGCCGAAGACTGCGTTGACCTGTGCCGCGACGTCCTGGCGGACGGTGGCGGGCGAGATGGTGGCCAAGCGGCGAGGGTCCAGGACAACTCGGCCCCTCCGAGGGCTCGGCAGACATCCTCCGCATCCCCGGGCCTGGAAGCGAAGAAGGGCGGCAGTTGACCGATCCCACCGACCGCTGACCGGCCGGTTGCCGGGGCCGTAGGTCAGCGCGCGGTGACCGAGTACGCGGCGAGCGCGCGGTTGCCGCGCGGCTTGGCGATGGCCCGGAGAACGTCGGCCTGGCTCAGGACGAGCTGGCGCACCGGCTCGGGCAGCGCGGCCAGACGCTCCTCCGTCGCGGCGAGGTCGAGGCAGGCGGCTATCTCCCAGTCGCCGTCCTGAAGCTCTCCGGTGTCGACCGGGCCGCTGCCGTCGGCCGTCCAGCCGGCCTCGTGCGTGAGCCTCAGCAGCGCCTCACGGGAGAACGGCGTGCGAACGTTGCCCTGGCCATGAGACCCCGCGGCCTCGGTCTGCCCCTGGATCAGCACGGCGAGAAGGTGCGCCAGCTGGTCGCCGGACGCAGGCGTCAAGTCCCACTCGGCGAAACACAGTCGCCGCGCCCACGGCCGTACCCGGGCCAGTGTGTCCCGCACCTGTCCGAGCGATGCGAAGTACCAGGAGCAATGCGCGAACACAACGTGGTCGAAGGTACTTCCGGGGAAGTCGACCGACGGGTCGAGGACGTCCGTGCCGAAGCGGAAGTCGATGCGCGGCCCGAGAGGGCCTGCCGCGATCCGGGCCGCCGATTCTCCGAGCGTGACCGGCGCCCCGTAGGAGGGGTCGGCCACGTCGACGGCCGTCACGCGCCCTTCGGGCCCCACCGCCTCCGCGAGGACGACGGTCATGTCGCCCTGGCCGCAGCCCAGTTCGAGGACCGTTGAGCCGGGCGCGATCTGCCAGCTCGCCACGAGCGCGGCGCGGTGGCGAGTCTGGGACAGCTGGATGTCCGGGCTGTGATCGGCAGCGGCCATGCCGGCCGCGAGCGAGGGGGCCTTGGCGTGGAGATCGGAGTGATTCACAAAGTCCTTGGTGATACTCGACGGGTCGGTGCGGGCCGATGCTATGGGACTCGTGGGCAGCGCCGCCTCCGATTTCCTGGACATCCCGTGATGCCGCAGTCCGAGCAGGGGGACACACGCGCTCGGTTCCGTCCGATGGTCCATCGTGCGCCAAGGACCGCCGTGCCGTGTCCCCGCTTTGCAGGCTCGCGTACAACGCCTCGACCCGCAGCCGCCGCCCGCCCCAGGTGATCGCGGCGTAGAAGCAGCAAGGGGACGTCTCGGACAGGCACGCTCTTCAGCGCGCCGTCGCCGACCGCGCCCCCCGCGCCCCGCTCCAGGCAGGCGCCTGCTCCGCGCCCCGAAGCGGCAGCACCGTCATCACCCCGCCCCCGAACCTGATCTCGTTCGCCGCGCTCCGCCGCCCGCCGCAGCTCCGCGCTCACCGTCCGGTCCTCCCCGGCCTCGGCCGACTGCTGCGCACCAAGCACCGCGACGAGCGCGAGCACGCCCACGGCAACCGGGCCAGGGGCCGGAGAGCAAGTCACCATGCGGGCAACCCAATGTGGCTGCCCGAGCCCCCGGGACGACCTGACACCGGAACTCCCGCCGTCGGACGACACCCCGAGGCCGGCCTGCCAGGGCCCGTACCAGCCGGCCGCCGTCCGGGCCGTCGGGCAGAGGCACACCGGGCCGCCGTCCGGCGGTCCGCGGACGGCTTCGCGGGACAGACGCGTACCGAGACAGGCCGGAACGCCGCAGGCGCGAACCCCCAGACCGGCCACAGACCAAGGGCGGACTCAGGGGGCCTTGGTGACGACGGGGTCGATCCACGCGCCCACGTTGTTCGAACCGAAGGTGTAGCAGTAGGTGGAGCCAAGGGTGCCGCGGAAGACGCCCTGGACGTTCAAAGTCACGGGCGTCGTCGAGCCGACCGGCACATCTCGTTCCAGTTTCCGGGCGCCGTCCAGCTCGATGTACATCCTCACGGTCTTGCCGGAGGACGAGCTGTCGGCCAGGCCGTATGACGTGGTCAGGGTGGTGTACTGGCGGTCCAGTTGCCAGGTGGCGGTGGCGCAGGTGCTGGAGAGCACGGTGGGGTACAGCGTGCCGTTGACGTTCTGCGGTCCGCGGTCGTAGTTGCCCTGTTCATGGTCGACGGGCAGCAGGTCGTCCACGAGGGAGACCCGCCCGGGTGTGGTGGGCGGCGGCTGGCCGCTGCCGCTCGGGGCCGGAGCGGTGATGGGCGTGGAGGGGCCTGCCGGGGTCGCGGTCACGGTCACGGTCACCGTGGCGCGTACGGTCTCGGTGACGGTGCTGGCGGTGGGTGAGTTCACCACAGCGGGAAGTCCGAGGAAGCCGAGGAGGAGACCGGCGAGGGCGGTGCCGGCCGAGACGAGCGCCGCGATCTCGCCGAGGCGGCGGCCGGACGCGGGCGCGGGTCCGCCTCCGGCACCCGGCGGCGGGCCCGGGGGCACCGGCGGGACACCGCCCGGCGACGGTTCACCAGTCACTGCCGGCTCCTTCAAACGGCGTCACCGCACGGGCGTTGGCTCCCCTGCGCCGACTGACGGAATATCAGGAACGATATTCGCCGATCCCGAGCCCGCACAACAGAGGGCCTGCGGGAAGCATGGGGCCGCGCTGTCCGGAGTGCCGCGTAACACGCGAGGCCAGGGCGGAGTCGATCCGGGGTGAGAACCAGCGGCACCACCTCTGCCTTCTCCCCGGCCCCGGCCCGGCGGGCTCGACCCGAAGGCCGGCCGCGCCATCGCCGGGTCGGCGATCGGCTCGCCGCGCTCTCCGCTGCCCTGGTCGCCAGAAGCGGTGTGGACCGGCCAGCGGGCCGGACTCGGCCGCGCGCGGGCCGGTCCACCCGGAGGTCCGCAGAGCCGGCCGGGCGGCATCGGGCATCGGCTCGGCGGTCACCGGCGCCACGGCGCGGGCGCTGCGGAGGGCGTCGAGTGCCTCGCCCCGTTCGCGGTGGGCACGGGGCCGGTCGCGATCACCGAAGGCGGCGGACCAGGCCGGCTGCACCGGCCGACGCGAGTGATCAGTTGGTTCTGATGTCCGGGATGGCGGTCGGGGCCGGCACGGGCTCCAGGGTGAAGCTCTGCCCGGCGGGAGGGTCTGCGCAGGGGAGCTGGCGTGCGAGGACGCCCGGGGTGCCGATATCGCCCGGGATGGTCACGCAGGCGTTGCTGTGGACCAGCTGGATGAGGTAGCTGCCGGCGCCTCCCGGCGACGCGCGCAGCCGGAACCGTTCCGCGGTCCCCCGCCGGCCGCAGTAGTCGTTCATCAGACGGGCGCCGTCGGCGAGGAGTGCGGCCTCCACTCCCAGGCAGCCGTGACCCATCACCGGATGGAGGGAGCGGATCGTGTACTGGCCGCCGCCGGCCGGCTCGAAGACGTAGGTGGGCACATTGCCCGGGCACGCGAACTGCCCTACCTCCCCGCCGCTTTCGTGCGTGGTCGACTCCCCCAGGCAGAGTCCGGAGCCCACCGGCCGGATCAGATACGCGCCCGCCGCGACCGGTGCCCGTTCCTGGGCGCCGGAGGAGGGAGCGGGCGCGGCCGGGCGGTGCGCACGGTCGTGGAGGAAGGCCGCCCCGCCCGCCACGGCGGCCGCCAGTGCCAGGACCACCACGATCGGAGTAGCGCTGCGCGGCAGCCGCCGGCGGGAGGGCGCGGGCGGTGCGGTCCGCGGGGCGCCGGGCAGCGTCTGCGGGGCGGGTGGGCCGGCCTCGGCGGGGACGCCGGGCCCCGGGTGGGTGGCCTCGTGGGCCAGCCGCTCGCGTGCCGCGAGCCACACGGCCGGGTCCTCGCCGAGGCCGCAGGCCCGGACGAAGGCGTCGAGCAGTTCCGGTCGCGGCAGCAGGTCGTGGCGGAGCGCCTCGGCGATCGTGCTGCGCGGGAGCACGGCCCCGACCTCGGCAGCGCGGCGTTCCAGCGCCCTGTAGGTCAGCCCGGACCGTTGCCGAAGCTGTCGAAGACACGCGACGAACTCGGCCGTATCCCGCGCTAGGGAGGGATTCGGTGGCAAGGGTTGGGAACTCATACCCCGATCCTGGCGGAGCAGTCCGCGGCCAACCACGTTGATTCAAGACGTTGTTGGCCAGGATGAGGGCGGCGGTGCGGCCGGCGCCGTTGTCCCGCGGTCCGGGAGGTTCGGCTGGTCAGACCGAGTCCGGCGTGTCCGACCGTTCCCCGGACCGCCCAGGACAGTCCCGGACAGTCCCGGACACCTCGGCAACCTTGCCCGGCCGTGACCGCGGCGGCAAGGGTGAGGGCTCGCCGGGCCGGCCGGCTCGGCGACCCGCTCACGAGGAGTTCGCTTCATGACATCCCGTCTCCGAAAGACCGCACTCGCCGTCGGGCTGACGGCCGTGGCCTCGCTCTCGTTCCCGGCCGTGTCGGCGGCCGCGGCGCCGTCGTCGTCCGACCTCGCTGCCGTCACCTGCGGCAACGCGAACTGGCCGCACAGCAACCTGGACCCGGGCTCGGGCACGATCTCGGCGAGCAGTGCTCCGGTGCGGACCGGCCCGTACGGAGCGTGCACCCTGGTCGGCTCGTACTCCCAGGGCGTCCGGGTGGACTACGACTGCTACTCCGTCAACGACTACGGAAACACCTGGACCTACGTCCGGGGCCCGGCCGGCAGCGGCTGGATCTACGACGCCAACCTGAGCAACGGCGGCTCCAGCGTTCGCTGCTGACCCAGACCGGACGCAGCGGCCGGCCCGGGCGGGGGCACCGGGGGTGCGGGGCCGGTCACGCGCCCGCGGGCGCCCTCCCGGGCGTGGATCGGCTGCCGGTCCGGCCGCCCGCGCCCGCCGGGCCCCTGCTTGGCCGCAGTGGAATCCTTCCGTCCGGCGGATATGTCGGGCGAACACTTCTGGTGGTTTCCCACCCGACTGCGTACCGCGGGACCCGCAGGCGGGTCGGCCGGCCGGTGGCGGCGAGGCCTCCGCGACCGTCTCGCGGGGTCGGCACCTCCGGGTGGACCACCGCTAGGAGACCGGGATCGGGTCTCGCCAGATGTCCATCGGAACGGCGCGGACGGCGCGGCCGTCCGAGCCCAGGATCCGTCCCATCCTCTTCACGGTGCGCAGTGACACGCGGCGCTCGGCCACTCGCAGGTCGGGGAACCTGCGGGCGAGTGCGGCTTCCAGTCGCTGGACGTCGGCGAGGGAGCGCTGCCAGACGGAGAGGATGAGGTTGTGCCGGCCGGTGACGGCTACGCACAGCCGGATCTCGGGGAGCCTGGCGAGTTGGGGACCGACCTCGTCGAGCCGGTCCGGAGGGATGTCGGCCCGGAAGGTCGCCAGGACCGGTCGGCCGGCGTCTCCGGCGGCGATCTCGCAGCGGAAGCGGATCGCGTCGGAGGCGGCCAGCCGGTCGAGGCGGCGGCGCAGCGTGGACGGGCTGAGCCCGGTGGCGGCGGCCAGCTCGGCTTGGCCGAGGCGGCCGTCGGCGCCCAGCCTGATGAGCAACTCCCGGTCTTCGTGGCGGATTTCGGCCCGTACTGGGGAGGACATCCCGTAGCCCGTCGGGTGGTCGTCGTGGAGTTCCAGGCGCTGGGCGGGGTCGAGTGAGTCCAGTCGCCAGCGGATCCCCTCGGCGTAGAAGCCGGTCGCCAGGTGGGTGCGGACGGCGGTGATCCCCGGGAGCCTGCCCAACCGTTCGGCGGTGTACCGGGAGACCGTCGCCAGGTCGGTGAAGGCCGCGGCGATGACGAGGTCGCAGCCCTGGGAGAGGTGTTCGACGCTCATCACGTGCGGGTCCTCGGCCAGCTCGTCGGCGATCTGCCGGATCCGGTCGGGAGCGCAGTCGATGTCGAGGTACGCGACGCAGCCAGGGTCCTCGGGGTGGGGCAGGCCGTAGGCGGTCACCCAGGCGATCCCGGCCTCCGAGAGCCGTCGCCAGCGGCGCGCGGCGGTGACCGGGCTGATCCCGAGGGTCTGGCCGAGCAGCGACCAGGGTGCCCGGGGCCGCAGCTGCATCGCGTTCACCAGGGCGAGATCCAGCTCGTCCACTGTCTCCTCGGAGCCGGTCACCGTCGACTGCCGGTTGGTTCGTTCATCGAAGGGCCTCTTCGTGGCGTGATCCTGCGAAATCGCGGGAATCCCCCGCTGCGGGCTCCAGAATCGCGGAACAAGATCGCTCCGCACAAGTTCCCGCCCCGCGCGGGCCCGATGGAGGTACCTGTGTCCCTACACGACGACGCCCTGGCTCTGGCTCCCGACCTGGTCCGGCTCCGCCACGACCTCCACCGGTTCCCCGAGCTGGGCCTTGACCTCCCGCGCACCCAGGAGCGGGTGCTGCGGGCTCTCGAGGGACTGCCGCTGGAAGTACGTCAGGGCTCCGCGCTGAGTTCGGTCACCGCGGTGCTGCGCGGCGGGCTACCGGGGCCGGCGGTGCTCCTGCGCGCCGACATGGACGGACTGCCGGTCATCGAGAAGGCCCCGCTGCCGTTCGCGTCCGACAACGGTGCCATGCACGCCTGCGGACACGATCTGCACACCGCCATGCTCACGGGCGCCGCACACTTGCTCGCCGCACGGCGGGAGCGGCTCCACGGCGACGTGGTCTTCATGTTCCAGCCCGGCGAGGAGGGCTGGGACGGCGCCGGAGCCATGCTGGCCGAGGGCGTTCTGGACGCAGCGGGCACGCGCCCGGTCGCCGCATACGCCCTGCACGTGGCGTCGACCATGCCGCACGGGGAGTTCAGCTCCCGGCGCGGGCCGATCCTTGCCGCCTCCGATGCGCTGAACGTCACCCTCCACGGTGCGGGCGGGCACGGCTCGGTACCTCACCGGGCCAAGGACCCCGTCCCGGCGGCCTGCGAGACGGTCACCGCCCTGCAGACCATGGTGACCCGCCGCTTCGACGTGTTCGATCCGGTGGTGCTCACCGTCGGACTCCTCCGGGCCGGTACCCAGCGCAACATCATCCCCGAGACCGCCTACTTCGAGGCGACCGTGCGCACCTTCTCCGCCGAGACGCGGGCCAAGGTCACCGACACCGTGGTGGAGCTGGTGCGGGCCGTCGCGGCTGCCCACGGCCTGCGGGCCGAGATCGAGTACCTTCCCGGGTACCCGGTGACGGTGAACGACGGGGCCGAGACCGATTTCCTCGGGGACACCGTCCGGGAGGTCTTCGGCGAGGAACGCTTCCGGACGATGGCCAACCCGATGACCGGGTCGGAAGACTTCTCCCGGGTACTCGACGCCGTTCCGGGGTCGTTCGCGTGGCTCGGCGCCGCCCCGAAGGGGAGCGATCCCGACACCCTGCCGCTCAACCACTCTCCCTACGCCGAGTTCGACGACGCGGTGCTCCCCGACGGAGCGGCGCTCTACGCCGAACTCGCCACCCGCCGTCTCGCGGCCTGAACCCCTGCCCGAGGAAGAAACGATCAAGCACATGACCGAACCGCGCGACGTGGTCGAGCAGCAGCTCACCGCCTACAACAACCACGACATCGACGCCTTCGTCGCCACCTACGCCGAGGACGTCCTCGTTCTGCGGCGGGACGGCAGCCGGCTGGAAGGCCGTCAGGCCCTGCGCGACACCTACACCCGGCAGTTCGCCGCGGGCCGCTGCCGGGCGGAGATCGTGGGACGGCTCACTGAGGGCGACTGGGTGGTCGACCACGAAGTCGCCCACGGCCTGTCCGACGAACCGGTCCGCGTCCTGGTGGCCTACCGGGTCCGCGAAGGCCTCATCGACCGCGTCGAGTTCCTCGGCTGAGCCGCCTGGGCGTGCGGTGATGTGCGGGCGCTTGACTTCCCCTGAGCCCCGCTGAGCGGCCGGGTCGGCCGAACGGCCCAGGAGCCCGGCATCGCCGCCGGAGGAGCAGCGACGGCAGGTCGGCCCGATCCCGGTGCCGGGCCGGTCAGCCGTTGCGGCGTTTGCCGAACTCCTCGATCAGTACGGGATACTGCTCCGCGCCGTGTCCGGCGGCGATCTGCTGTGCGAACGGCGCGTACGTCGCGGCGTCGACGCCGGCCGTCCTGAGCATGGCCGTGCCCTGGAGCCACGCGTTCAGGACGCTCCACATCATGACCAGGCCGGCCACGTCGTACAGAGCCGCGAGCCCATGGTCCGCCCCCAGGTAGGTGACGGTACCGAGCGTGCCGAGTGTCGACTCCCCACCGCCGCGTCACCAAGCGCGTCCAAGCCGTTCTCCTCGCCCGCGACGCCGGCGTCATCAACTGACTTTGACGAGGCGGCCGTCGACGAAGGTGCCCCAAGCGGTCGGGCCCTGAGAGGCCATCCAGCGGGTCACCACCGAGAACACCACGCTCAAGCAGCGGGTCCGCCGGCTCACGACCGACAACCGCACGCTCGACGGGCGGCTCAAGGCCACTCGCTCCCATCTGCGTTGCCCACACTGCCGCGTCGCCGGCCGCGAAGCCCCGCTGTCCGCGCCAGGACGACACTCGTCTCCCGGCAGCCGAGGGGGGGCTCCGCCGGTCTGCCGGCGGGAGGACTGTTTCGGTCAGGTCATCGTGACGACGACCTTGCCGGCCTTCGCGCGGCCCTTCTCGACGTACTCCATCGCCTCCCCGGTCCGGTCGAAGGGGAAGACACGGTCGACCACCGGGCGGATCTTTCCGGCGTCGATGAGCGCGGTGAGTTCGCGCAGCTGGTCGCCGCCGGCCTTCATGAACAGGAACGAGTACGTCACGCCGCGGCGCCGGGCGCGGCGCCGGGTCCTGAAGCTCAGCGCGCTCATCACGAGCCGCAGGGCCGCGTTCGCGCCCAGCTCGCGGGCGAACGCGGCGTCCGGAGGGCCTGCGACGCTGATGACCGTCCCGCCGGGCTTGAGCACCCGCAGCGACTTCTCCAGCGTCTCACCGCCGAGGGTGTCCAGGACGACGTCGTAGCCGTCGAGGACGGACGCGAAGTCCTGCTTCCTGTAGTCGACGACGATGTCGGCGCCCAGCTCCTTCACCAGGTCGGTTTTGGCGGTGCTCGCGGTGGTGGCCACCTGCGCGCCCAGGTGTTTGGCCAGCTGGACGGCGATGGTGCCCACCCCGCCGGAGCCGGCGTGGACGAGGACCTTCTGGCCCGGCCGCACGTGTGCCCGTTCCACCAGTGCCTGCCAGGCGGTCAGGGCGACCAGGGGAAGGGAGGCGGCCTCCACCATGGTGAGTGCGGCCGGTTTGGGGGCGAGGTCGTCCTGGTGGACGGCGATGAGTTCGGCGAACGTGCCGATGCGGTCCTTGTCGGGCCGCGCGTAGACCTCGTCGCCCACCGTGAACCGGGTGACGGACGATCCCACCTGGACCACCACCCCGGCGAGGTCGTTGCCCAGGACGAGAGGGAGACGGTAGGGCAGGATCGCCTTGAAGGCCCCGTCGCGGAGCTTGACGTCGAGCGGGTTGACGCTCGCCGCGTGGATCCGGACCAGGACGTCGTCGGCGCCCACCCGGGGGTCGGGCATCTCACCGGCGTGGGGGCCGGCCTTGTCGCCGTACCGCTCGATCAGGAAGGCCTTCATCGTCGTCTCCGCTTCTCGTCCGGGAGGGGACGGGATCTCTGGTCCATGCTGGGCTTCTCCCAGTAACGGGACACTCTGTGGTGCTTGTTTCGGTGTTCCGGGGCCATTCGCCGATGCGGCGCTCTGCGCTCACCGGCTCGGCGTCCGTCGCGGGCCCGGGGCGGCGGCGACACTCCGGTCGCCGCCGCCCTCGGGTGTCAGGCCACTGGTGCGAGGGGGGCGATGACGCGGTTGGGGTCGCCGCCGCCCTCGGGTGTCAGGCCACCGGTGCGAGGGGGGCGATGACGCGGTTGGAGTCGCCGCCCTGGATGCCGCCCAGGGAGGCGGCGATCGCCTCGTGGGGAGCGCCGAGCGGCACCGCGCTGACCTTGGACAGGCGGCCGCGCCGGCGCTCCAGCCGGTGGCCGAGGTTCGCCGTGCCGAGCGCGTACTCGGACACGCGCAGACCCGTCCGGCGTCCAAAAGTCGTGTAACGCATCAGGTGTCCTTGCTCAAGGATCAACAGAGGAGGGAGGGAGGGTGCGGCGGGTGCGCTTCACGCCGCGTTCGGCGAGGCGGCAAGGCCTTGCTTGACGTACCGGGTGCTCTCGTCGGCGAGGATCTCGGGCAGGCCCGTCTCGATGCCGTGCAGGGCCTGGGCGGCGACCTCGGCGGGGTCGGCCTTCTGGTCGGCGGGAATCCCTGCGGCCATGTCGGTGTCCATGTATCCGACGTGCAGCGCGGAGACGGTGATGCCGCGCGGGGCCAGTTCCTCCCGGGCCGCGCCGGTCAGTGCCCACGCCGCGGCCTTCGCCGCCGCGTAGGACCCCAGGGCCGCCGGATGCAGCCACGACAGCACGGACAGGACGTTGAGCACGGCGCCGCCGCCGTTGGCCTCGATGACCGGGGCGAAAGCCCGTGTCACCGCGAGCGGGCCGAAGTAGTTCGTCTCCATCTCCAGACGCACCGCGTCCAGGCCGCCCGCGATCAGCGGCGTGGCGGTGGAGATGCCCGCGTTGTTCACCAGCAGCGTCGCGTCGGACGCGACGCGGGCAGCGGCCCGGATCGACTCCTCGTCCGTCACGTCCAGCCGCAGCGGGACGACACCCGGCAGGTCCACCGTCTCGGGGCGGCGGGCCGCCGCGTACACCTTCGCTCCGCGCTCCACGAGCTGGGCGGCCAGATGGCGGCCCAGTCCCCGATTGGCTCCGGTGACCACGGCGACCGCGTCCTTCAGTTCCATGTGCGCTCCCAGCGTCGCGGCGGCCCGACCGTCCGGGCCGCCCCCAATTAGATTACGCATCCAATCTAACCTGCGGCTAGGATAGATGCCAGTCGACTTCCAAATGGAGGTGCCCGATGGGCCGCGTATCGCAGGCGCAGGCGCGGGAGAACCGCAAGCGGGTCGTGGAGACCGCCTCACGGCTCTTCCGCGAGCAGGGCACGCACGTCAGTGTCGCCGACCTCATGAAGGCGGCCGGATTGACCCACGGAGCCTTCTACAAGCAGTTCGCCTCCAAGGAGGCCCTCATCGACGAAGCCACCACCCACGCGTTCGAGGAGCTCACCCAGCGCCGCGGTGCCGGACTCGAGCAGCACGCTGGGCAGCGCGAGGCCGCCCGGCGAGCCCTCGTCGACATCTACCTCTCCACGGAGCACCGCGACGACGTGGCAGAGGGCTGCCCCACCGCCGCACTGGCCGCCGACATGGCGCGCGAACCCGGCGCCCGCGACGCCCACCGCGCCTACACCGAAGGAGTGAGCGACTTCGCCAAGTGGCTCGCCACCGAGGACCAGGACGGCATCGCCCAGCTCTGCACGATGGTCGGCGCACTCGTCCTGGCCCGCGCCACCAAGGGCTCCCCGCTCTCCGAGCAGATCCTCACCACCGCGCGCGCAGCCCTGACGGCAACCAGCTGATCCGCACAGCCAGGCTGGTCGGCGCGGTGCTCGACAACCCAGCGCTCGCGGCCCAGGCGACGCGACCGAGAACCGCCCCGAACGGACGACACCAGCTCGTACCGCGACGCCGAAGCGGCCATGTCTCGGAGCGCAACCCCAGGCCGGCCGCTGCGCGGCGGGCGGTGGCCCCGCCTCACACCCGGCGCGCACGGTCGGATGCGGGCCACACGTAGGACAGGTCGTCCGGTTCGTCCGGGAAACGGGCCCGGTAGAAGGCCGGGTCCTTGCGGAGCAGCGCGGACCGGTGGCTGGCGTGGAACTCCGCGGCTCCCAGCCACGGAGGGAGTTCTCCCGCCGCCGCCAGCTCCGCCTGCGAGCGCACGGCGGGCGCCCCGGCCCCGTGTTCCGGCAGGCCGTCCCGGAGGCTGTCCGCGCAGGTGTCCCGGCGCCCCTCGGCGGTCCAGGCCCGGCAGATCTCCAGCCCGTACCGGACGAGCGCCTCCTCGTACCCGGCCCACATCCCTACGGCCGGATGGTGGCGCCAGCCGTACCCGGGGACGGTCAGCCCGCGAAGCACCTGGAGGGCCTCCACCCGCTGCTTGCCGAGCCGCCTCGGGTCCAGCACCGCGGCGGACTCAGCGAAGTCCGGGTAGGGCAGGAAGGTCTGCACCCCTCCATCGTGCCGGGCCCCTCCGGAGCGCGCGCGGCAACGCGGGCGCCCCGGCCGGCCGGATCAGTGGCCCGGTTCGGGCTCGCCGAAGCGCCGGGCGCCCCGGGCGCCGGAAACGGCCGGAGCACCTCGTACAGGTGCAGGTCGGATCCGCTCAGTCCGCTGGTGGTGACGCTGACGATGACGTCGATCGGGTCCCTGCTCACGGGATCGGGTCCCTCTTCGGTCCTCATGTCCCGCTGGCCGTGCGCCGGCTGACAGCTTTCACTGTGTCCCTTGCCAGGGGGGCAATCACTCGTCGGGTCGGTCGCTCGTGGACTGCTCCCGATCCCCGCTCTCCTGCCGATCGGCCTTCCGGTCGGTCCGCTGTTCGGCGACCGGCTGTCCGGCGCGGACGGTCTTCGCCTCCCGGCCGCGGCCGTCCGACGGACCGCCCGGGGTCGCGGGGCTGTCGGGAGTCCCGGGGTGGCCGGGGTCGTCGTGGTGGTGACCGGGCACTCCGCCGGAGCCGCCCTGGGGGATGTCGTCCATGGCTCCTCCTCTTCGGGTACCGCGCGCCTGCCCGGGCGGTCCTGCGCCAAACGGGCACCGCGGCAGCCCGCCGGGCCCGGGAGGCGCCGAAGCGGTGGGGGGCCCTGCGCCAAACAGGCCCCTCTACCCCGGGCTGGCGGAAGGATTCGGGTGAATATGCGTGCGCCCCCGGGGCAACCGGTTGCTCGACACCGACTGCGGAGGTTCCGATGGTTCCCCTTCTTCTCGTTCTCCTGCTGGCCCTGCTGCTCTTCGGCGCCGGGTTCGCACTCAAGATTCTCTGGTGGGTGGCGATTGCCGTACTCGTGCTGTGGCTGGTGGGTTTCGTGGCCCGTGGCACGCACTCCTCGGGCCGGCGCCACCGCTGGTACCGCTGGTAGGTCACATCCGCAGATCAGGCTCGGCGGGGCGCACGCGTGAAGCGGGCGCCCCGCCGCCGTGCGTGCGGCCCCGTCAGCCGGCCGTCGTTCCCGCCGGACGGGAGCCGTCGTCACGACGGTCCTGAGCGGCCGGCCCGGCGCTCTGCTCGGCTGTCCGGCACGTGTAGCAGGTGTTCCAGCGCGCCTGGCGCCAGGGCTGCTCGGGGTCGGTGGGTCGGTGCGGGGCGAGGGTCATCTCGCCGGTGTCCAGGCCGCACAGGGTGAGGGGGCCGCAGACGCCCGAGGCCTCCGCCGGGGCGGCGTGTGCGCGGCGCACCGGGCCCTGCGGATCGGCCGGGGCGAAGTCCGCTTCCAGGAGCCGAATGTTGGTCGGGGTGTCCGGCTCCAGCACGGTGACGATGTCCATCTCCTCAACCTGGCCGCAGGGACGGTCCGTCGCACCCCCACGGTGGCATCCGGACCAGCCCCGTCGCCCGGTGGGGGGAGCGGAGGGTGCGCGCACCCCCGGCACCCGGGTGCGGACGCCGCCCGGCCCGCGTCCGTCCCGTGGACCTGCGCCGGCTCCGAGCCGGCACCGCCCCGTTTCCTGCCCCGACCGGTGGGAAGACGCGCGGCATGGACCAGTCCCAGGCACCGGTACTCGAAGCCCTCGCGGCATTCCACGCCAACCCGCTGACCGCCTTCACCCCGCCCGGCCACAAGCAGGGCCGCGGCGCCGACCCCCGCGTACTGGAGACCCTGGGCACGGGCGTCTTCCGCGCGGACGTCCTGGCCACGGGCGGCCTGGACGACCGCCTCGATACGCGAGGCATCCTCCAGCACGCCCAGGAACTGATGGCGGAGGCCGTCGGTGCCGACCACACGTTCTTCTCCACCTGCGGCAGCTCCCTGTCGGTGAAGGCCGCGATGCTCGCCGTCGCCGGCCCCCACGAGACGCTGCTGGTGGGCCGGGACGTGCACAAGTCCGTCGTCGCCGGACTCATCGTCGCCGGGATCCGGCCGCTGTGGGTCGATCCCCAGTGGGACGCGGACCTGCACCTCGCGCACCCCCCGACCGCCGAGTCCTTCAAGGCGGTGTTCGACGAACACCCGGACGCCCGCGGCGCCCTGGTGACCTCGCCCACCCCCTACGGGACATGCGCCGACCTGGAGGCGATCGCCAGGGTGTGCCATGACCGCGGCAAACCGCTGATCGTCGACGAGGCCTGGGGCGCGCACCTGCCCTTCCACCCCCGGCTGCCGCGCTGGGCGATGGACGCGGGGGCGGACGTCTGCGTCACCTCCGTCCACAAGATGGGATCGGCCCTGGAGCAGAGTTCCGTCTTCCACCTGCAGGGCGACCTGATCGACCCGGCCGTCCTCAAGCAGCGCGAGGACCTGCTCGGCACCACCAGCCCCTCCACCCTGATCTACGCCGCTCTCGACGGCTGGCGCCGCCAGATGGTCCAGCACAGCCGCGCCCTCTACGACCGCACCCTCGACCTGGCCGACACGACCCGCGCCCGGATCGACGCCCTGGAGGGTCTGCACGTCCACGGCCGCGACGACTTCTGCGCACCGGGCCTCGCCGCCGACCTCGACCCGCTCCAGGTCATCGTCGACATCTCCGCACTCGGCACCACCGGCTACCGCGCCGCCGACTGGCTGCGCTCCCACCACCAGATCACCCTGCACGTCTGCGACCACCGCCGCGTCAGCGCCCAACTCACCCACGCCGACGACACCACGACCGCCGACACCCTCATCCGCGCACTGACCGAACTGGCCGAGAGCGCCCCGGATCTGCGGCCGGCGCCCCGTGTCCACATTCCCGCCCCTGGGGACCTGCGCCTGGCGCAGGTCATGCTGCCTCGCGACGCGTTCTTCGGCCCCACCGAACAGGTGCCCATCGAGAAGGCGTCCGGCCGAATCACCGCCGAGATGCTCACCCCCTACCCGCCGGGCATCCCCGCCGCCCTCCCGGGCGAACGCCTCAACGACGACGTGATCGACTACCTGCGCAGCGGCGTCGACGCGGGCATGCTCGTCCCCGACAGCGCCGACCCCGAACTCGCGTCCCTGCGCGTCGTGGTCGAGACCTGATACTTGTCTGAGAGATCCCCATGCCCCCCGACACAGGCCGCACCGGACACGGCGGCCAGGACGGCTCCCGCGGGCTCGACCCGGCGGGCGTCCTGGTCCGACAGATCACCTCCGCGCTGGCCGCCGCCGGCCACAGCGTCGCGGCGGCCGAATCCCTCACCGGCGGCCGCCTCGCCATGGCGCTGTCGGACGCGCCCGGCTCCGGCGCGACATTCCTCGGCGGAGTCGTCGCCTACGCCACTGACCTCAAGACCGGGCTGCTGCACGTCGATGCCGCCCTGGTCGGCGAGGTCGGAGCCGTCCATCCCGAGGTGGCCGCCCAGATGGCACAGGGCGTGCGCGCCCTCACCCAGGCCACCTACGGCCTGGCCACCACCGGTGTGGCCGGCCCCGCCCCGCAGGACGGCCAACCGGTGGGCACCGTCTTCGTGGCCGTCGCCGCCCCGCACGCCACGATCACCACCCAGCCCGAGCCGCGCTCCGGGCACCGCAACGACATCCAGAACGACGCGGTCCTCGCCGCCCTGCAGCTCCTCCACGACCTGCTGCGACCCGACTGATCAGCACGGACACAGTTCGGGCGCACAGGCGTGGCGCAGTCGGGGAAGAGTCTCCGCGTCGGCGAGGGCTGTCTTCCCCCTTAGCCGGGGGGGGGACGGGCCGCTCCCCCTCTACCCGTGGAGCGCTTCCCGCCGTGCCCGGACCGTGCTCGGACCGGCGGGCGCGTCTCACCCGAGCGGAGGCGCGTCAGCCAGCTCGAAGGCCGCAGCGGGTGGCCACGCGGGCCGGGAGAGGATCGTCGTCAAGGGAATGCACAGGTACAGGGCCTCCCACAGACGTCGGCAGGCCCGACCGAGCGCCTCGCCCGCCAGCGCCGACTCCACACGCCGCAGACACGCGACCGCTTCCTCCACCGTCGCCGCCTCCACGACACTCCGCGGCCTGCCGGAACGGTCGCGCAGCGCGTTCTCGACAGCCACGGCCAGGTGCTGGCGGTCCGGCGTCTGCGGCGGCCGGCCGACTGCGGACCGCAGACGACGCGCCACCTCCGCGGCCGCATCGCCGGACCGCCGATCGAAGAGCGGCACCCCGTGGTCGAGGACGGCCGCCGCCAGGACCAGGAGGCCTTCGTCGACCCGTAGGGCCGCTCGCCGCCGCCCCTGCCCGGGCTCCCCGCCGTCTGGGCGGCCGGGGGAATCGGTTCGCTGTGCCGTTGCGTGCTCCATAACCGCAGGCTGCTGCCGAGTCACACGCCGTGGCCAGCCCAGCGCACCCGTCCAGGTGAGCCGCGCCCGGGACGTCGAAGGGGCCGCGGCGCCGTTTCGCCCGAGCAGGCCTCCTTGCCCACCCGAGGAGCCGCTCGGCGCCCCTACCGCCCGCGAGGTCACGGTGGTCCTGGCGCGTCTCCCGCCGACGCACTCGACCACGGGACGCACGGCGCCCGCTACGCCCTGTTCGGGACGCTCGGCCTGGATCCCGTGTCCCGATCACCGCCGCCGCCCGCTACCGGCACGGCCTCCTCGTCTGGTCCGCCTGACCATCTCCGGGGCGGGCCGCCCGGCTACCGTCCGGCCGGCTTCGGTGCCTCCAACTCGGTGTGGTGGACGGTGAAGCCACCCCGCAGGACCGGGGCGAACGGCGCCGGCGCCATACAGGTGCCGACCACCGGCTGGTACGGCTTCCCGTCGGCCCCCGTGTCCATGTTCGCCACGCCCCAGGAGAACCCGAGCCGACCGTCGCCGTGCCCGGTGCCCTGGTAGACGCTCAGGCCTATCCGCTCACCGGTGTTGCCCACGTCCGACCTGGTGACGACAGCCGTCAGCGTGGCGACCGGGCCGCCGGTGCTCAGGCAGTCCACCTCCGCCTCGGCGCTGTAGACCTCCCCGGTGGCGGCCCTCCGGTGGGAGTAGCGGATGGTGCCCCGGGCGTCGGTGGGCAGCCCCTCGGACGCCTGGGTACCCGGCAAGGGGCGGGTGTACGGCTCCGCCCAGGCATCGAGGGTGAACCGGATCTCGTCGTCCGGAGTGATCGCGTACCAGATACGGGCCGTACCACTGACGCTCGCAGGACGACCGGGCCGCCCGTCCTGCGGCACGGACGGGCCCGCAGCGGGGCCGGTGGCACCGGTGGCCGACGCCGGAGCGATCCCCGCGAGCCCGGCAAGGGCCAGCCCGGCAGCGGCGGCACCCCGGACGACACGGGCGCTGACGCGGGCACGGCTACGCATACGGAACATGGTGGGCTTCCCTCCTCCGGGCGGCCCCGTCGGCCGCCGTCCTGATGCCCCTAACCCTCGCCTCCCCACCCCCTCCCGCACATGTGCCGATCGGCATGAACGGGGCCGCCTTCCCGGGGCGTTGAACCCTGCCGATCGGCACGGCGCAACGCTCCGGGAGAGGCCCCGGCGACCTCAGCCCCCCGATGCCCGGTCACGCCCCCGCCCGCTCGACGGCCCCGCGGGGATTCCTCCGTCGGCTCGTCGCAGTCGAAGCCGTGGACGCCGTGCGGCACGTCGACCGGCCGCCCCTCCGGTGGCGAGCGCACCGGAGGGGTCCGCGTTCGGCGGTACGCGCCGGAGAGCGCGGGCACGAGGCTTTTCCGGCGCATTCGATTTCGGGGGACGGAATGCCGTGTACGCCGCCCGGCGCCTTGGATTGCAAGGTGGGCGTGGTACGTCACGTTTACGGCGCTGCCGGAGGAGCCAGGGTGCCGCCGGTAGCGGGACACCTTTTCCCGGGGAGACACCGGTGCCGACGGGGGTGCGGATGCTTTGTCAACTGACCTTCCATAGAGGGGCGTTGGTGATCCGGCGAGCTCGGGTCCGGCGGGCCCCGAGGAAGGCTGTCGCACAACCGGAGGTGAAGAAATCCACCACGGGAGGCCGTGACCTGCTAGAGTTGCTCTTAGTTGCAGTAGTGGTTCCCATGAACTTTGTGTGCGCCTGCTGATGTTTCGCAGGCGCATTTTTGTTTCCCGGCTCTTCCCCGGGTGGGTGCTCATCGCGGCGACTCGAAGCACGCACGGTGCGTGCTTCGGACAGCCCCTTGAAGGAGATTTCTTTATGGCTAATGGCACTGTGAAGTGGTTCAACGCGGAAAAGGGCTTCGGCTTCATCGAGCAGGAGGGTGGCGGCCCCGACGTCTTCGCCCACTACTCGAACATCAACGCCAACGGCTTCCGCGAGCTGCTCGAGGGCCAGAAGGTCGAGTTCGACGTCACGCAGGGCCAGAAGGGCCCGCAGGCCGAGAACATTCGTCCGCTGTAGTTTCTGCCACGGCACCCGCCTGGTAGCGAGGGGCCCGCACCGCGTACTTGATGCCCGGTGCGGGCCCTTCGGCATTGCGCCACGACGCGCATCCCAAGGCCGTTCAGGCCCCTGGCTCCGCCACCGGCGGCCATCCCCACGCGAGACGCCCAGCGCCGCGTCCGGATCGGCGCCCTGCCGTGAGATCTCACGGTTCGAGGTTCTTCGCTCCCGCCCCCTTCGCGGTGAGCGCCGACCGTAGGTGACGTGCCGCACGGTTCTACCGTCCACGCTCCGCCCGTCACACTTTCGGCCCGTTCCCTTGCGGTCTCCGCCGGCGCCTCCGCGCCACGGAGCCTTCCTCGTGACGTGCCGCCCTGAGGAAGGTCTCCCACATGAACCGCTCCAGTCGCTCGTCGTACCAGAACGCCAACTCCCGCTCCTCCGCAGGCTCCCGCTCCGGCGGCAGCTCCTTCTACGGCGACCGGCCCGCCGGCGGCCGGTACTCCTCCGGCGGCCGGGGCTCCCGTCAGGGCTCGTCCCCGCAGGGCGAGTTCGCGATGCCGGTCAGCACCACCCCGGCGCTGCCGGCCGTCGAAGCGTTCGACGAGCTGGACATGCCGAAGGCGCTGCTGTCGGTCCTCACCCGCCAGGGCGTCACCTCGCCGTTCCCGATCCAGGCCGCGACGCTCCCGAACTCGCTGGCGGGCCGCGACGTCCTCGGACGAGGCCGCACCGGCTCCGGCAAGACCATCGCCTTCGGCCTCGCCGTCCTGGCCCGCACCGCCGGGCGCAAAGCCGAGCCGCGCCGCCCGCTGGCCCTGGTCCTGGTCCCCACCCGCGAACTCGCCCAGCAGGTCACCGACGCCCTCACCCCCTACGCCCACGCGGTGCGCCTGCGGATGGCGACCGTGGTCGGCGGAATGTCGATCGGCCGCCAGGCCCAGACACTGAACCGCGGCGCCGAGGTCGTGGTAGCCACCCCCGGGCGGCTCAAGGACCTGATCCAACGCGGCGACTGCCAGCTCGACGGCGTCGGCATCACCGTGCTCGACGAGGCCGACCAGATGGCCGACATGGGCTTCCTGCCGCAGGTCACCGAGCTCCTTGAGCAGGTCGCCGAGGGCTGCCAGACGATGCTCTTCTCCGCCACCCTGGACCGCAACGTCGACCGCCTGGTACGCCGCTTCCTCAAGGACCCGGTCACCCACTCGGTGGACCCGTCCGCCGGAGCGGTCAGCACCATGGAGCACCACGTGCTGCACGTCCAGAGCTTCGACAAGAACGCCACGATCGCCCACATCGCCTCGCGTGACGGCGGGGTGATCATGTTCATCGACACCAAGCACGGCGCGGACCGCCTGGTCGACGAGCTGCTCGCCAACGGCGTGAAGGCCGCGGCCCTGCACGGCGGCAAGTCCCAGCCCCAGCGCACCCGCACCCTGGAGCAGTTCCGCACCGGCCAGGTCACCGCCCTGATCGCGACCAACGTCGCCGCCCGGGGGATCCACGTCGACGGCCTGGACCTGGTCGTCAACCTGGACCCGCCGAACGACCACAAGGACTACCTCCACCGGGGCGGGCGCACCGCCCGGGCCGGCGAGTCCGGCACCGTCGTGACGCTGGTGCTCCCCAACCAGCGCCGCGAGATGGCCCGGATGATGACCACGGCCGCCATCACCCCCGTCACCACCCGGGTCGCCGCCGGCGACGAGGAACTGTCCCGCATCACCGGCGCCCGTGTGCCCACCGGCATCCCCACCGTGATCGCCGACCCCGTCGCCGAACGCCCCCGCCGCAGCGCGTCCACCAGCCGTGGCCGCCGCGGCCGCCCCGCAGGCGGCTCCGGCGACACCCGGTCTGCCGCAGGCCGCGACAACCGGGGCACCTCCGGCCGCCGCCGCGCGCCCGGGCGCGTGGCCCTCGCCGCGTAGCACCCGCCGGGCCCGGTGCTCACAGCGCACCGGGCCCGCGCGGTTCGCCGCCTCGGCGACACCGGCTTCCCGCGACGCCCCGCACGCGCGAGCCACCGACAGCGCCCCGCCCCGGCTGACCCCGCCGGCCCGTCCCACCGACGTGCCACGATCGCCCGCCGGGCTCGCCGGACTCGCCGGACCCGCCGGGCGAAAGACGGCGAGGACGGCCGCTGCGCCCCGGTCTGCCGACCGGCCTGCACCTGGCGCCGTTTCCGGCCCGGTCCTCGTCCACCGAGCGCTCCCCCGTACGCGACATCGTTCTCGACCGCGCCCCGTTCGCCACGCCGGGCATACCCGCCGACACGAAGTCCCCCCGGGCTCAGCAGCCTCGGGCTACCCGCTGCCCCGGCCACCGGCGGCCTTCTCCCCTCGGGGCGCTGCTCCGCGGCGGTGCGACCTCACGCGAACCCGGGCATGGTCTCCTGGGTGAAGACCGCCGCAGGGTCCGCGCCCACGAGCAGGACCTGGTCCACGCCGGTACGGCGCAGCAGAGCCGCGACGGGTGCGGTCGGACGCATCAGGTGAAGCTCCGACCCCGCTTCGCGGGCGCGCAGGTGGGCGCGGATGAGGGCGTTGAGGCCGCCGGAGTCGCAGAACGCCACCCGGGACATGTCGACCACCAGCTTCCCGGGAACGGCCGGCGCGTCCAGGACGCTCTCCACGGCGGCGCTCAGCAGTGGACCGGTGGTCTGGTCGAGGTCGCCCGCCGCGTCTAGCACCACGTCGCCCGCGTCCGGCCTCAGGCGGACATCGAGGGCAGGAGGTCGACTCTCCTCGGAGACGGTCACCGTTCACTCCTTGCGGCCCCGCTCTCGGCGGCCCGGGGTGCGCCCGCGAAGCGGGAATCTGACCTGACGGCCCGCGTGCGGGGGCACATCACACCGTAGTGGCCGGGGGCCCGGCGGACCACCCGCGTGGGCGAACCGCCGACGGGCGGGTCCCTGGCAGAGCCGGTCGGGAGACAGGCGCGGTCCGGTCGGCGGAAGTGGGCCGGTCATCGCCGCCGGGCAGGCGTCCTGACCCTGGCGCGACGGGGGTGGATGGGCGTGTCGGGGCGTGGGCTCGGGAATGACGACGAAGCCGTCGTACCCGGTGGTCACGGACAGCTCGCACTGGTGAGGCGGGGTCTGCGGCCGGCCCGCGCAGGAGAGGACGCTCCGCGATCCAGGATCGGCGGCCGGCGGCGTTGGTCTCAGACGGGCGGCCGGGCGGCCTGCGGTGAGCGCTTGTCGCCCACCGCGGGCCGGTCTCGTCGGCCGGGCGGGGCAGACGGTCAGGTATCGGCGTCGGGGGCCTGGCCCTGCTGGGAGCGGCGGAGCTCGTCGTTGATACGCAGGGCTTCTTCGAGCTGGTCTTCCAGGATGACGATGCGGCAGGCTGCGTCGATGGCGGTGCCCTGGTCTACGAGGTCACGCGCGCGCATCGCGATGCGCAGCTGGTAGCGGGAGTAGCGTCGGTGGCCGCCTTCGGAGCGCAGGGGGGTGATGAGGCCCTGGTCGCCGAGGGCGCGTAGGAAGCCGGGTGTGGTGCCGGTCATCTCGGCGGCGCGGCCCATCGTGTAGGCGGGGTAGTCGTCGTCGTCGAGACGGTCGGGGGTGTCGGGGGTATGCGGTCGGATGGTTGCCGTGGTCACTGCACCTCTTCTTGTTGTGTCCGGGGACGCGCTGAGGGGCCCCGGGGCCGTTGCGGCTCCCGGGGCCCCGAAGGGTTTTACACCATCTTCCGGCCCTATGGCCGGGTTCCTTGAGTCCGCCTCGCCCCGGCTGAGGGGGCGTGCGGGGATCGCGTATGCGTGACCGGAAACCACCGTCCTTGCCTCGGGGTCCTCGGATTCCGCCCGGTGCATTGCCTCACGGGCCGGGCGATCCTGATGGCGCTACGTCCCTCCGTTCATCCTCTGCACTACCCGGGTTCTGTCCCTGCGAACTGCGGTTACTGCTGTACTGCCAACTACTGCCGCGGCGGTCCTGATGGTCCGCCCGGTCCGGCAGCCAGCCCCGTCGCCCGTCGTGCTCACCTGCTCGGCTTGGAACCCCACTGCCCGGACCTCCCAGCACGCGCGCCCGCAGTCCTGGCGCCTTTACTGGGATACCGCGTCCTGCGACTGCTGGTACTGCCCAACTCAACTTCACCTTCGGGTCATGCACTTGCTGAACTGCGGTAACGCTGGGTGGCGGCCCCTGATACCTGCGGGCCGCCCGGAGCGGCTGCCGGTCCTGTTGCCTTACCGCACATCCCTGGCTTCAGGACCCTGCAACCGCGCCGACCTGCGAACTTGCGTACTGCTGCCCGCCAGTTCGTGTCTGGCGGGTACTGCTTGACCGCGTCTACGAGAGAAACAGTAACCACGACACCAGGCAATGTCTACTTCAGCGGGCATAGATTTTCCGGTGCGTACCGACGAGGCAGTCTTCTCCCTGCGCGAGGGCCAGGCCCGGCGGTCCGCATCCGGAGACCACACCGGCCGGGCCCGGCGGCGGCCCGCACCGGGCGCGAGCGCTCTCTCCTGGCGTCACTCTTCGGAAGACATCAGCTGTTGTCATCGGATGGATGACATGCTACAACGGTGTCAGGTGAAGCGCATTGGCACTTGGTTGCCTGGACCACTGGAGGTGTTTCGCGATGTTGATGCGCACCGACCCCTTCCGCGAGCTGGACCGTCTGACCCAGCAGCTCGTCACCCAGAGCGGGACCTGGAGCAGGCCCGCCCCGATGCCGCTGGATGCCTACCGGGCCGACGACGAGTACGTGATCGCGTTCGACCTTCCCGGGGTGGACCCGGCGGCGATCGACATCGACGTGGAGCGGAACATGCTGACCGTCAAGGCAGAGCGGCGCCCGCGCCCGGAGGCCGAGGGCGCGCGCATGGAGCTCTCGGAGCGGCCGCTGGGCGTGTTCTCCCGCCAGCTGATGCTCTCCGACACCCTCGACCCGGAGGGCATCAGCGCCGACTACGACGCGGGCGTGCTGACCCTGCGCATCCCGGTCGCGGAGAAGGCCAAGCCCCGCAAGATCTCCGTCACCGCCCAGGGTCCGGCCCCCAGGCAGATCCGCGCCTGACCTCCTGAGCCTGCCGCCCTGCGCCCTGCACCCCCGGGCCGCGCAGGGCGGCACCCCCTCCGGCGCCCGCCCGGGCGTCAGCGGGGAAGGGCCGGCCCCGGGTGGTCGCCGCCCCACGGCGCCGCCCGCAACCGTGCCGACACCACCGGCCACCACCCGGCGCTACGCGGCCGCAGCACCCGGTCACCCGGATCCTGCGGCCCACCGGCCTGGGACGGCGCCTGACCGGCGGACCCCGACCTCACCGCCGCCGGGCCCGCGAACGGCAGCAACCCGCGCCCAGGCCCAACCGCCCACCCACGCATCCGGAGAGGCAACCACGATGACTCTTCGACCCGAGGCGTTCCTGGCCCAGGTCCGAGAACGCGGCGAGTACCCCACACCCCGCGAGGCCGATCAGGCCGCCCGCGTGGTCCTGGCCCTGCTCGGTGCCCACGTCGCCGGCCGCGACCGGGCCGAGCTGGCGGCCCGGCTCCCGGAGACCTTCGCCCTGGTCCTCCTCAACCCCCTACAGGCCGCCCAGCCCCTGGACGCGGAACGGTTCGTACGGGCCACCGCCGCCTGGATCCCCGGCGCGAGCGAGGCGACCGCCGCCTGGGACGTCAGCGCCGTCCTCAGCGTCGTCGCCGACGCCGCGGGCGACGACCTCACCCACCGCCTCCTGCTCCAACTCCCCCCGGGTTACGACCTCCTCTTCGGCCGCCCCGACCCCGCAGCAGGGCCACCCCCGCCACGACCCGGCACACCCGCCTCGACCGCGACCGCATCCTCGGCCGCCACCAGAACAGCCCGAGGGCCGAACGCGCCCTGACCACGGCCAGGGCGTCCTCGGCGCACGACTCGTCGGCGAGGAGCGGTGCAGGCCTCGCCGACGCCTTCCCCGTCGAGGCCTGCACCGCGACGACCGGCGGGCTCCCCCTCCCCCGGCCACTGGTGGCCCTTGTCGTCGTCAGCGCTCCTGTTCGGCAACGCGCGACCGGCCACCGCGGCCCGACACCCCGCACCATCACCGCGCCGCGCTGAAGCCGACCATCCAACACCGGCCATGGCCGGCCTGGTGTCACTGGTCGGAGTAGCTGAGGTCTCCCACCGTCCAACTGCTGATGTCGGCGATGGCGATGCGGTACATGCCGCCGGTGTGCGGCAGCCCGTAGCTGCCCTGCAGGATGCGGGCGACGTGCAGGTGCAGATGCGTCGGCCGCACCGCCGGCACCGCCGTGCCTTCGCCGGCCGCGTCACCAGCACCGGCCGCGGGCGCCGCGAAGAGTGCGGCGAACGGCTTGAGGTGCTCCGAGCCGGCGAGGACTTCCGCCACCCGCTCGTTCCACAGGCTCTGCGGCGCGAGCCGGCCGGTGATGACCGCCCCAGGCACGACGACGGTCAGGGGCATTTGGTTGCTGTGCTCGGACTCCACCATCGCGGCGATGTCGACGAGCAGCCCATCAGGGTTCGACATGCCACCAGAGGATAGTGCCCGCCGCAGCGCGGCCGTGCGGGCACCCCCGGCCCGCTCTCCGCCGGCACCTCCACCGGGCGCGCCGGGTGCAGGGAGATTCCACTGCCTGTGATCGAAGCGTGGAAAAATGTGGTGCAGCCAGGGCAGATATCGGCGGCGGCCTGGCGCCTCCGCCGGACTACGGAGGGAGAAGCATGATCCTCAACTTGTCGGCCGTCGTGTTCTTCGGCGCGGTCCTCGCCGTGCTGATCCGTCAGCGCCGCGCGACCCCGGCCGCGGCGTGCGTCGCCGTCGCCTTCGGGTTCCTGCTCGCCTCCAGCTCGGCCGCGCCCGCCGTTCACGGCGCCCTGGCCGCCGCGCTCACCGCACTCGCGCCCGCCGGCTGAACGAGCAGCCCAACCCGGTACCCCGCAGCTCCGGGCCGCCGTGCGGCCGGTAGCCTCCCGCCCTGTCCGAGATGTCCCAGGCCCCGGAGAGGGCCTACGCCCCTGAGGGGCGCGAAGGAGGGTGGAAATGCAGCAGCCCGCACCGACCGTGGACGGTTCCGTCCTGAGCGGAATCGTGGAGGCGGTCCGCGACGGCGACGACCGGGTCCTGCGCCGACTGCTGGCGCGCCTGGCCGAGCAGGCGACCGCCGCCGACCTCTACGCCCTGCGAGACGCCCTCGAACCGAGCTCCGACGGCCCCGTCGCCGGCCGGACGAGGCCGCAATAAGGTCCGGCCTCCAGACACGGAAACCTGTGCTGGTGAGAGTAGACATTGCACGGCAGTCTGTGTAGTGTTCCTGGCGTTGGGAGAGCAGGACAGCAGAACGGGCAGACACGAACTGCCCGGGCAGTACCGCAGTTCGCAGTACCAGCAGTGCAAGCGGTGATGCAGGAGGCGTGCAGGTCGTCAGTACGCGGGACCCGGTCATGACAGAACGGGTTCGCGGCGGAAGGCGGGTGACCTGCCAGGCGTCACGGGCCCGGTTGTGCGTGGGGCCCGCGGCGGTGGCGGTCGCGCACGCGCAGGACGCACCATCCAGCAGTTCGCAGTACCGGCAGTACGCAGTACCGGCAGTACGCACGATGCACACCAGAGGAGAAGGGAAGGGTTCACCCCGTCGGATCGCCCGCCACGGCACGCAATCGGAGCCAGGCGGTCACCGCAGTAGCCATCGTCATGGAACGTCATGGAAGAGGTGGTCTTCGGTCACGCATACGCGATCCCCGCGCAATGCCCCTCCCCCGGGCAACGCGGACACCGCAAGCCGGCCCGACAGCCGGCAGCAGTAGTGCAGTAGATGGAGCAGTGAATCCTCATATCCCTGGGCCCCGGCGCACACAGCGCCGGGGCCCTCGACCCGTTGACGGGACGGCAGGTACCGGCGGAACAGGCCGCCCTCGCCACCGACCGGAGCACGGCGGACCACCTGAGCGCCGAGACCAGGCCCGCGACGACGACTACCCCACCCCGCGCTGCGGAGATCCTGGCCCCCGCCGGGCTTCCCGATCAGCCTCGACGACGCCGCACTCGTCCCGCGGCCCGAACCGAAACCGGATCGGAGGGAGCGCACCGCTGCCCCTGTTGCTCACCATGGCCGGACTTGCCGCCTCGGCCGGCTCGCTGGTGCTGATCAGCCATCTGTTCCCGGTCTCCATCTGGGCGATGAACTTCGCCATGATGTTCGCCCTCGCCCTCGGCATCGACTACACCCTCTTCCTGCTCGCCTCCGCCAAGGAGCACTGCGAGCGCACCGGCGACCCCAAGGAGGCGATGGTCGGCGCACTCGCCCACTCCGGCCGGGTGATCTTCGCGGGGGCCGGCGTCATGGTCGCGGTGTTCTTCACCTTCGCCCTGTCCGGCCCGCTCCCGCCCAAGGAGATGGGCATCGTCCTCGGCGTCGCCGTGCTCCTCGACGCGGCGCTGGTCCGGCTGGTGCTGCCGCCGGTGATCCTGCGGCTGACCGGCCGCGCTGCCTGGCACACCCCGGCCTGGCTTGACCGCGTGCTGCCGCAGTGTGCAGCGAGACGAAGTCCCAGAACGTGTCGTGGGCGCTCTGTGCCTGCGGGATCTCCCGGTCCGGGTGCGGCTTGGCGGCGTGCACCACGTCCGGGAACTTGATGGCGTCCTGGATGAAGAAGACGGGGATGTTGTTGCCGACCAGGTCGAAGACGCCCTGGCCGGTGTAGAACTTGGTCGCGAAGCCGCGGGTGTCGCGCACGGTGTCCGCCGACCCGCGCGAGCCCAGCACGGTGGAGAACCGTACGAACACCGGCGTCTCCACGCCTTCCGCCAGGAACGCGGCCCTGGTGACCGCGGCCGCTGTCCCGTAGCCCCGGAAGGTGCCGTGGGCTGCGGCCCCGCGGGCGTGCACCACCCGCTCGGGGATCCGCTCGTGGTCGAAGTGCATGATCTTCTCGCGCAGGTGATGGTCCTGCAGCAGCACCGGGCCACGCGGCCCGGCCTTCAGCGAATGGTCGCCGTCCGGCAGTCGCACCCCCTGCGCGGTCGTCAGGTACCCGCCGTTCTGCGACAGGGCGTCTGCCGGCAGGCCGGTGTCGCGGCCGGTGGGCGACACCGGCAGGGGCCCCTGCTGGTCCCGCTTCGCGGGCAGCGGAGCCCTCGGTTCGAGCGGCTCCGCCACCTGAGGCGGTGTGCTGCCCGGCGCTCCGGGCACACCGCCCGGCGGCCGGCCGTCCTCGCGCACGGCCTCGGCTACGGCGTCGACGATCCTCTTCACGGGTCCCGGCTTGTCGTCCATCATGTCCTCCGGCATCGGGTCAGGTCCGGCACCCGCGGGCACGATCGCCGGACCGGCGCCACGCCCACGAGTGCTGTACGAACGACTATCCCGACCGGCGCCGACCCGCCCGGCACGACACACCCGCTCCCCCGAGGAACGGCCACCCCGCCGCCTCCTCTGTCGCTCCTCCTCACGCCGGTCGGCGGTCTCCCGGGTGGTGGCGGGCTGTGCGGCCGGCGCTCGTTCCCTCCTGTCGACCTCGTCCTGGAGGTGCGCCGGGCCCTCGGCCTTCCGGTAGCCGCCCGTCACCCTGGCTTCCCGGATGCCGGGGGCGTTCGGGGTGCGGGGTCAGCGGTGGTGTTCGGAGCGGGCCAGGCGGGCGGTGGCCGTCTTGAAGACCGGCTGCTTCGACGAGGGGTCGAGGCGGGTGGCGATGAGCTCGTTCGCGGCGCGGTCGCGGGCGCGGCGGGCTGTCGGCGTGGTCGGGGCCGTGGTCCCAGTAGCCGTAGTGGAACGGCAGGAAGAGCAGCCCCTCGCGGATCCCGGTGATCCGGACCCGGGCGGTGACGGAGCCACGGGCGGTGGTCAGGACGGCCCTGTCCCCGTCGGTGAGGCCGTGTCGGCAGGCGTCGGCCCGGGAGCATTCGACCCATACCTCGGGCGCGGCGCGCTGGAGTTCGGGAACACGGCCGGTCTTGGTGCGGGTGTGGAAGTGGTAGATGGTGCGGCCGGTGGTCAGCCACAGCGGATAGGCGTCGTCGGGCGGTTCCGGGGGCGGCTCGTAGTCGGCAGCCCGGAGGAGTGCTTTGCCGTGCGGGTTCAGGGCCCGGTACTGGGCCTCGGTCGCGGGCTCGCCGGTGTCGAGGTCGCGGCCGTAGGCCTCACAGGTCTCCGGATGGGCCCAGAAGCGGCCCTCGGCGTAGAGCCTCGGCGTGCCGAAGGGGAGAGCGGGTGTCGCGGGCCACTGGGTGCCGCCGTGTTCGCGCAGCAGTTGGTAGCTGAGCCCGGTGTAGTCGCAGGGGCGGCCCTTGCTGCACTGCTGCCATGCGGCGAACGCCGACGGGGCGTCCTGCCAGGTGATCAGTGGACGGCCGGTGCGGGTGCGCAGGTCCATTCGGTGGGCGAAGCCGAGGAAGATGTCGAGGTCGGACCTGGCGAGGCCCGGTGGGTCGACGGCCTTCTCCGAGAGGTGGACGGTGCGGTCGGCGTTGGTGAAGGTGCCGGTCTTCTCGCCCCAGGTCGCGGCCGGCAGGACCACGTCGGCGAACTCGCCGGTCTCGGTGGGGAAGATGTCCTGCACGACGACGAACAGGTCGGGCCGGGCGAGGATCCGGCGGATCCTGGCGAGGTCGGGCAGGGACACAGCGGGGTTGGTGGCGCTGATCCACAGGAACTTCAGGGCGCCGGTCCCGGCGAGGCGGAACATCTCCAGCGCATGGGTGGGCGGGCCGCCGTGGTCCAGCACCGCTGGGCGATGTTCCACAGCTCGGCGAGTTCGGCGACGTGGCGCGGATTCGCCCAGTTGCGGAAACCCGGCAGGTCGCCGTTGGCGCCGCACTCGCGGGTGTTCTGGGCGGTGGGCTGGCCGTTCATCTGAAGGACGCCGGCGCCGGGGCGTCCGAGTTGTCCGCGCAGCAGGTGCAGGTTGTTGACCTGGACGGCGCTTGCCGTGGCCTGGTGCGATTGGTAGACGCCTTGGAGCACGGTGGAGACGAGCCGGTCGGTGCCCGCGATCAGCTCGGCGGGGCGGCGGATCTCGCCCGCAGGCAGTCCGCAGATGCCGGCCGCCCTTTCGGTTGGCCGTCGCAGCCGAAGGACTCCTTGAGGGCCTCGCCCGCTGTGGCGGTGCACAGGCGGGTGTTGCCGTCCAGGTGGTTGGTACCGATCCCGGCGCGGGCGAGGACGGTCAGCGTGTAGTACTCCTCCAGGAACAGCTGCCCCGAGGTGTAGAAGCCGACCGCGTCCGGCCCGTGGTCCTTCAGCACCGACCGGCAGCGCCCCGCGACGGTGTCCTGGGCGGTGTCCCAGTCCGTGGCGACGAGTCGGCCGCCGCGGCGGACCTGCGGCGCGGTGAGCCGGGCGGGCGAGGCGTTGGCGGGCCACCCGAACAGGTCCTTGATGTCGAGGCGGCCGTGGTTGACCCGGTCCCCGGCCCGGCCGCGGACACCGACGATCCTCCCGTCACGGACCGCGATGTCCATGGCGTCGCCGTTGGAGTGCAGAAGCGACGCGGAAGGCACCCAGCGCTGCACGTCGGCCTCGCTCAGCCCGGGGGCCAGTTGGAGGTCGACCCGGGCGGGCCACGGCGTGCCGGGGGCGTACGGGGTGCGGGGCCCCCAGGGATCGGCGGTCCGGTCCACGGTCGTGCTCCTTCCGTCGCCGACCCCGGTGGTCGGGAGGCAACTTCTGCGCGGTGGCGCTGGGGACCCTCAGGGGGTGCGCGGGTGGCGGTCGGTCAGTGGCCGAGAGCGCTGGCGAGTTCCTTCTTGGTCATCTTCGAGCGGCCGTGGATGTTGCGCTGCTTGGCCTCGTTGTACAGCTGTTCCTTCGTCGGCCCCTGGGAGCCGGAGTGCGAACGCTGGCCGCCGCGCCGGGAGGAGGAGGTGTCGTGGGTGGAGGAGCGGCTGGCCGTCTTCGACTCGCCATGCCGGGCCCGTTCCTTGTTCACGGTCCGGGCCGCGATCTCCTCGGCCCGCTTCTTGCTCTCCCCGCGGTCCAGGGCACTGTCCTTGATGTGCTCGTACTGGCGTTCACGCTTCTTGCTCGATCCGGCAGGCATGACTCCTCCTTCTGACGGTGCTCCGCAGCGGCGTCTACCCCGAACGTAAGGGCCGACTCGCGGGCCCGCCCATGCCCGTCCCGGCGGTGCGCCGTGCCGCGCTGCCCCCCGCGCCGGGCCCGGCCACGTGCCGGGGCCCCTCTCCGGCCTCGGGGACCGGGACCGGGGACCTGGCCGCGGTCGGCCCCCGTTCGGGTGAGGTGGCGTCGCTGTCGCCCACCGCACGCACCCGCCGGGGAACGACTGCCAGGCGGCCGGGACCGGCCCGGCCCGGACGGAACGAACGAGAGGCAGGCGTTTCATGGGACACGGCGGAAACGTGATCGACGAACTGATGGCCGACCACCGGGAGGTGGAGGAGATGTTCGCCCGGATCCAGGCGATGACGGGCGGCGGCCAGCAGCTGCGGGACGTGGTCGACGAGGTCACCATCGAGCTGGTGCGGCACTCCGTCGCCGAGGAGCAGTACCTCTACCCGGCGGTGCGCGAGCACGTCCAGGGCGGCGACCGGCTGGCGGACAAGGAGATCGCCGACCACGGCCGGGTCGAGGAACTCCTCAAGAAGCTGGAGGACACGAAGACGGACGACCCGCAGATGAGCCCCCTGCTGCGGCGGCTCATGGACGAGGTCGCGGCACACGTCCAGGACGAGGAGCACAACCTCTTCCCCATGCTGCGCCAAGCGTGTACGCCGGAGCAGCTGAACGACCTCGGTGACAAGATCCGCCGGGCCAAGTCCATGGCGCCGACCCGCCCCCACCCCGCCGCGCCCGACAGCCCCGCGGCCAGCAAGCTGCTCGCTCCCGGTGTCGGCCTGGTCGACCGGGCCCGCGACTTCGTCACCGGCCGCGGCAAGTCCTGATCCACCCCCGCGACCGGCCGGCGATCCTGGCGTCGGGGCGGGGCCGTCGCACGGCCCGCCCTCCCCCGACGCCAGGATCGGGCCGGCGTGAGCCCGTCATGCAGCGCCCGGGAGGAAGCGTCCTACACTGGGCGGCCACGAGCGGGGCAGCGCGGCTCCGCACCGGACGGCTCGCACCACCGACACCGGACCAGGCGAGCACCTCCCCGAGGGACCGATCCCCGTGCCCGACCTGTCACCCGTCATAGCCTCCTGCACCCGCTGGCTCCTGAACGCCTACCCTCCCCCGGCCGGCGCCTTCAGCCGCGCACTCGCCGAGAGCCAGGCCCGGCAGGCGACCGCCCTGGCAGCCACCCTGTGCTACCCCACCCCGATGGACGTCCAGCTCCTGGACCTGCTCGGCCCCGGCGGCGCCGACCGGCTCGACCGGCTCACCGGCCACGACCCCCGTCCGGACGACGCCGCGTGGCGGACCTGGGTGGACGAGACCGTGGTCAGCTGGGCCGCCTGCTTCCTCGCCGACCCCGCACTCGCCTCGCACGCCCACCAGACCCTCGCCACGACCGAGCACCACACCGGGGCGGGAGCCCTGCGACGCCTCACCGAGCCCGGCATCCGCGACACCGAGGCGGCCGTCCTGCTGCGCCACCCCGACCTCCTGGAGCCCGTCGCCGCCCTGCACCGGGGCCGGCTCGGGGAGCGGCTGAACGTCGAGGGCGCCCCGACGGCGTGATGCCGCCGACCGGCCGAGCATCCGACATCGGGGCCGCCTGGAGCTGGTAGACCGCTGGAGGCCACTGGCGCTGACCGCCGCCGGGCCGCGCCGGGGGGACACGGACGCGGACCGTACGGCGGTCGCGGGCCGCGGACGGCTCCCGGCCGGGTCAGGGCTGCTGGTTGGCCGGGTCAGGCCTGCTGGTTGCTCGCCGGCGGCGTGGCCCGGGGGCTGCCTGCATCGGGGGCGGGCAGTGGCCAGTCGGGTCGGGCGAGCTGGTGGCGCAGGGTGTCGAGCCGGGCCAGGTGGGAGTCGAGGGCGGTGGTGACGGCGACCGTGGTGGCGGCCACTCGTGCTTCGAGGTCGTGAATCCGGTCCAGGAGCTCCTGCCAGCGCTCCTCGCCGGCGACGGGATCAGGCGCGGCGTTGGTCGCTGTCATCGCGGAGCTGGGCGGTGTGGTGGGTGAGGGCGTCGAGGCGGGTGGCGAGGTCGTCCTGGCCGGCGCCGAGGTGGGGGCGGACGGCGGCGAGGGGCTCGATGAGGTCGGCGGGGTCGGTGGCGCCGAGGGCGGCGGTCAGGGCGGCCTGGGCGGGGCGAGCGCCGGGGGCGAGCGCGGTCGTGGTGATCCGGGCGGCGAGGACCCGCAGCTCGGCGGCGTTGTCACGGGCCCAGGCGGTGACGGTGCGGTCGGCGGCTCGGCGGTCACGGACGGCCTTGACGCGTTCCGCGCCGGTACCGGCCTGCGTCGTGCGACCTGCGGCGGGCTTGAGGCGCAGGTAGCGGTTCTCGGCCGCCTGGCGGCTGGCAACGCCCATGGGACGGGCGAGGTCGGCCCAGGTGGCACCGGCCTCCCGGGCGGTCCGCACCAGTCCGGCCTCCCAGCCGGCAAGCTCGGTACGCAGCTCCCGCAGCAGGACGAGAGCGGCCAGAGCGGGCTCGGGGCCGTCCTGCGCGTCAGGGGCGCCCGGGGGCTGCGGCCCGGGGTCGCGGGCGGTGCGGACGGCGTCGTCGATCGCGGCCAGCGCCGCCGCGGCCGCCAGGAACGAGGCGGGTTCGACCGGCCGGGGGCCGTCGGGGGCGGGTCTGCGGGGCTTCTCATTCATGACAGTCACTCTATAGGCGACGCGGAGACTTGTCATCGGATGGATGACGCGCTACAACGGTCTCAGAAGAAGCGCACTGGCACCTGTTCGATCAGTGGAGGTGTTTCGCGATGCTGCTGCGCACTGATCCGTTCCGCGAGCTGGACCGGCTGACCCAGCAGTTCCTGGGCAACACGGGAACCTGGTCGCGGCCGGCATCGATGCCGTTGGACGCCTACCGGGCCGGGGACGAGTACGTGATCTGCTTCGACCTGCCCGGGGTGGACCCGGAAGCCATCGACATCGACGTCGAACGGAACATGGTGACCGTCAAGGCCGAGCGTCGCCCCCGCCGCGAGAGCGAGGGCGTGAAGTGGGAGCTGTCCGAGCGCCCGCTCGGGGTGTTCTCCCGCCAGGTCATGCTGTCCGACACCCTCGACCCCGCCGGGATCACCGCCGACTACGACGCCGGCGTGCTGACCCTGAAGATCCCGGTCGCCGAGAGGGCCAAGCCCCGCAAGGTCGCGATCAGCCACAGCGGAAGCCGCACGCAGATCCAGGCCTGACCCGCCCCGATGCCGTTCCGCGCCGCCCCCGATCTCTCCCCCCTCGATCGACGGGGCGGCCGGAACACCCCCGACCGCAGGCCGGCCCCGCCCGGACCGGCCCGCCCGCAGCGACGCGGAAACGCCATGAACAGCCGGAGCAGCGAACCCTTCATCGTGCGGGCGAACGGCGAGATCGACCTCGACACCGCCCCGGCCCTGCGCCATGCCCTGGCCACCGCGCTCGAGTCGCACCGGGAGGTCGTCCTCGACCTGTCGGAGGTGACGTTCATGGACTGCGCGGGCCTGGGCGCCCTCGTCCAGGCCCGCAACCAGGCCGACCGCAACGGCAGGCGCCTGATCGTGCGCGGAGCCGGGCGCTGCGTCATCCGCCTGCTGAAGCTCACCGGTCTGCACCGGCGCCTGGCCGTGCTGCCCTGACCGCGCACCGGCTTTGGGGGTGGAGGGAGAAGCGCGGTGGCTCTTCCCTGGGAGGCGTTCCTGGCGGAATCCGGGAACGCGGTGGTTACGACACCCCCCAGGAGGCCGAGCGGGCCGCCCGGATCGTCCTGACCCTGCTCGGCGCCCAGCTGGCCGGTCAGGTGGTGCGGCTGCCGCGGGTGAGCATGGCGGCGAGGAGGCGGGTGGCGGCCTCGGCGTCGGCGAGTTCGTCGCCGGTGGGGAGGACGGCGCCGAAGGTGCGGTTGCCGGGGGCGTCCAGGGCGCGCCAGTGAAGGACCGGTGCGAGGTGGCTGCTGGCGTCGGCGAGGAACCAGGCGAGGTGGCCATGGGTGCGGGCGATGGTCAGTGCCAGGGCCGCGAGAGCTTCGCGCAGTGCGGCGAGCCGCTCGATCCTCGCCAGCGACTGGTGGGTGTCGGCGGGGCCGATCGCGGCATCGAGGGCTGCGGCGGTCTTGCGGGCCAGAGCGGAATCGGTCGCGGTAAGTTCCCAGGTCCCGTCGGTGAGCTGGAGTTCCGCCTCGTGGATGACGCGCTCGACTGCCGTGACCATGCTCATGACGGGCAGTCTATCGGCTGGGCCCAGCGCGCCGGTCGGCGGTGTCAGCGGAGGCGGGCTGGGCGTGCGGGCAGGTGGGCCGGCCTGGTCCGACCGGTCCTGCGAGCGGCCGGGCCGCCTCCCCGACGGTCTCCCTCCGGAAGGTGTCGGTTCTGTCCGTGTGCGCCGGCGCCTCCCCGGAGCAGGTCACGCCCGTCAGATCGACGATCGGCCCGGGAGGGCGGTCCGCGAGCGCCTTGGCGAGGGCGGTCCGCGAGCGCCTTGGCGAGGGCGTCGTCGAGCCTGCCCTGACCGTCCTGTGCCCGGCGGAGCCGCGGCGTGGCCGAGCCGACCAGGTTTCAGAACGCCTCACGCAAGGCCGGCAGCAGGGTGCCCTCGGCCCAGTCGAGGAACGCGGGCTGGCTGTCGCCGCCGACCTGGATGAGGGCCACCTCGTCGAACCCGGCGTCGACGAACGGCCGCACCGCCTCGACGAAGTCGTTGACCCGGTCACCGCACGGAACGGATTCGGCGACGTCCTCGGGGCGGACGAAGCAGCTCGCGGCGGCGAACCCCGCCGTCCCGGGCAGCTCGGCGTTGACCTTCCAACCGCTGCCGAACCAGCGGAACTGCTCGTGGGCCCGCCGGACGGCGGTGTCCCGGTCGGTGTCCCAGCACACCGGCAGCTGACCCACGGCCGGCTTTCCGGCCCCGCCGTGCTCGGCGAACCCGGTGATCAACGCCTGGTCCGGCTCCACGGCGATCACCAGGTCGGCCAGCCGGCCGGCAAGCTCGCAGGAGTCCGGCCCTGATACCGCCACCCCGATCGGCGGGGGCCGGTCGGGCAGATCCCACAGCTTGGCGCCCTCGACGTCGAAGTACCGGCCTCGCCGGGTGACGTACCCGCCGTCGAACAGTGCCCGGATGATCTGTACCGCCTCGTCGAGCATCGCCTGGCGCACCGGTACGGCCGGCCAGCCCCGCCCGATCACGTGCTCGTTGAGGTTCTCACCGCTGCCCAGCCCGAGCCGGAAGCGGCCCTCGGACAGCAACTGCAACGTGGCGGCCTTCTGCGCCACCACCACGGGGTGGTAGCGGAACGTCGGGCACGTCACGTAGGTCATGAGCGGGATCCGGGAGGTGGCTTGCGCGGCGGCACCGAGCACCGCCCACGCGTACGGAGCGTGACCCTGCTCGTCCAGCCAGGGGAAGGAGTGGTCCGAGATCACCGAAAAGTCGAACCCGGACCGCTCGGCGCGCACCACGTCCGCGACCAGGTCACGCGGGCCGCGCTGCTCGGTCATCATCGTGTATCCGATTCTCACCATGACCCCGCGCCTGCCCGATCACCGTCACCCTCACACCGAGCGGCCCCATCCCATCCGGGCCCCCCGGGTGCCGGCAGCGGCAGCGGCCACCTGGCGGCGCCCGCCCGACACGGGCCGTGGCTGCGCCGCTTCCGGCCGCGCGCGAGGGAGGCACTCAAGGCGAAAGCCAACCCGAGCTCTGGGCGCAGCGTGCGCCACGCCCAGAGCTCGGAGGGCCGGGCTCCTCTCCTGGAGCACCCGGCCGGCACGGCTCGGCGCGGGACGGCCGGCGCAGCCCCGTTGGACGGAACTTGCCGGGCCGGGCCGGGTGACGGTCGCGGAGGCGGAGGCGGCGCGGTACTGGCACAGCCGAGCCTGGCCCACCCATCACCTCCACCTTCCGTGCTGTCACATTCCATCGCCGGCATCCGTCGGAGGTATGCAGGGAGCGGCGATCCCGCCCCTGTCGAAGTGCTCGAACCATCCACGGAGGAAACAGTCATGAGTATTCGTCAGACCGCTGCCCGAGTCGGCCTGGTGGCCGCCGGCCTCGCCGTCGTCGCCGGTGGCGCGGGCGTCGCCCACGCCGACATGGACCGCTACACCCCGGGCTCGCACTCGTGGCGGACCGGCAGTGGCGCCGGCGCCCCCAACGCGATGGCCGCGGTGATGGACACCAGGGCGGACGGCAACCCCGTCTACACCCGGTACAACCGCAACTACCCGAGCACCGAGCTCTACTCGCTCTGGAACAAGTCCGGCGAGGGCACCACCAGCTACAGCGGGACGGGCGGCGTCATCTGGGACATGAAAACCTGCGTCTCCAACCCCGCGGCGGAGGACCTCTGCAGCGTCTGGTGGTCCGACGACCACTGATCCTCAGGTGATGGCGCCGATGACCTCGCCGGTGACCTCGCCGGTGACGGCGCCGATGGGCTCCCGGTGACGTCCGGCGGGGCGGGTAGCGCTGCCCGCCCCGCCGGACCCCGGAGCCCCGTCCCGTGAACTCCGATCTCCCCCCCGCCGAACGAGGCGGAGCCCCACCGTTCGTGAACACAGCGGCTACGAAAGGCCCGGACCGCACATGACTGACGAACCGCCGGTCGTCATCCGCAGACTCAGCTACCGCCTCGGCGACCGCCGACTCCTGGACGGGGTCGAACTGTCCGTCGCGGCCGGCGAGTCGGTGGCGGTGATGGGACCGTCCGGTGCCGGGAAGAGCACGCTGCTCGCCCTGATGATCGGCCTGGCTCGGCCCTCGGCGGGCGAGATCAGGATCGGCGGCGAGGACGTGCGGCGGCTGAGCGGCACCCGCCTCGCAGCCTTCCGCCGGGACCGCGTCGGCATGGTGTTCCAGTTCGGTGAACTGCTACCGGAGTTGGAGGCGCTGGAGAACGTGGCCATGGCGGGTCTGCTGGCCGGCCGGTCCCGGCGGGACGCCCGCGCCGAGGCCCGCGCGCTGCTGGCCGACGTGGGCGTGCCCGTGCGCGCGGGCGTGACGACGGCGGCGCTGTCCGGCGGCGAACGGCAGCGGACGGCCATCGCCCGCGCCCTGATGGGCGCCCCGCCCGTGCTGCTCGCCGACGAGCCGACGGGCTCCCTCGACGAACCGGCCCGCGATCGGATCACCCGACTGCTCTTCGACCTGCCCCGGAGCCGCGGGTGCGCACTGCTCGTCGTCACGCACGACTCCGCGGTGGCCTCCGCCGCCGACCGCACCGTGCTGCTGCGGGCGGGGGAACTGGTCGAGGATCCCGCCCTGACCGGTTGTGCCCGGTGAACGGTCAGCGTGGCGGCGGTACCCGTCGGTCCGGTCGGCCCACCGGCTGGGCCGGGGAGGGCGCGTGGACCCGGTTCGTGGCCCTGCTCTGCGCCACGGCCGTGTTGGTGCTCACCGGCGGCGCGTTCGTGGCGGCCTCAGCCGCCTACACCGGCCGCGAGGCCCGTTCGAACGCCCGGAACCCGGCGATAGCGGCCGAGGGCGAGCGCCCCACCGCGCTGTGGACCAGCCACTGGGACTCCTACCGGGGGCGCCAGTTCGCCGTCGTCCTGATCTCTCCGCTGACCGACACCGCGCCCCTGCCTCCCGGCGTCGCCCGCTGGCCGGCCCCGGGCGAGGTGCTGCTCTCCCCCGCCCTGCGCGACGGACCGCCGGACGAGGGCTTCGACCACCGGTACGGGACCGTCGTCGCAACCATCGGGCAGCAGGGCCTGGCCTCCCCCGGGGAGCGGCTCGCCTACGTCCGGCCGACCCCCGACATGGCCTCGACCACCAAGCGCTGGGTCGGCATCACCGGCTACGGCGGCGCCTCCAGGGCGGCGTTCGGTGACCTCAGGATCGTCCGGCCGGCGGGAGAGCTGGCGGCCGTGATCGCGGTCCTGCTCGCCCTGCCCGCCCTGGCACTGGCCGTCGTCGCCGCGCGGTCGGGCGCGGTCGCCGAGGACCGTCGGCTCGCCCTGCTGACCGTCCTGGGCGCGCGCCGCCGCGACCGGGCCAAGGCCGTCCTCGCGGCGGCTGTCCGGCCCGCCGCGGCCGGAGCGGTGACGGGCACCGTGCTGCTCCTGCCGTTCCTGGCCGCTGACGTCGAACTCCCCTGGATCAACTACCGGTTGGCCGCCGGCGACCTGCGGCGGGCCTGGCCCTGGCTCGGCGCGACCACCGCGCTCGCCGTCGCGCTGATCGGCGCCGTCCTGCTCCTGGTCCGGCCACGGAGCACCACCCGTGCCGGGAGTGCGCCGGCCTCCGCCGGTGTGGGCGGTGGCGTCGGGGTGACCAGGCCGGGACGGGGAGCGGCCGCCGGGCGGCTACGGGCGCCCGTGCTCGGGATGTGCGTCGGATTCCTCCTGCTCGCCTGGTTCGCCGGCCCCCTGTTCGGCGGAGGCCTCTCCAGTGCACAGGTGTTCATCGTGGCCACCACCGGACTGCTCGCCACCCTGCCCGCCGCCGTCTCCTGGGGCGTGTCCCGGGCGGTGGGCCCGCTCGCCGCGGCCGCCGCCCGCCGCAGCCGCGGGCCGGCCCTGATCGCGGCCCGGACGGCCGCCGCGAACCCCGGCCTGGTGGCCAGGCTGACCAGCTCCCTGGTGATCTGCGTCGGCCTGCTCGGCCAGGCACAGCTGCTCACCGACTACACCACCATGTCGTCCGGCGGGCCCGCCCGGGTCGCCGCGCCCGGCCTGGGCAGGGCGGCGGTCGTCCAGGCCTCGGCGGCGGCCCGACCGGAGCAGCGTTTCCTCGCCGCGCTCCCGCCCGGCGCGCACACCGTCTCCTTCGGCCCCGCCCCGGGCGGCGGCCCGCTCATCCAGGCACCCTGCGCGGAGCTGACCGCGCTCGCCCTGCCCTGCCCTGTCGGGGGCGGCACCGCCACCGTTCCCACCGGCGACCTCGACCGGCGCCTGCGCGAGGCCGTGCTGGACGACAGCGGGAGCGCCCGGCCCACCGGCGCGACGGTACGAACCGGGCCACTCACCGGGCTGCGGGACGACGGTTCGCTCTGGCTGGCCGTCGTCGGTGAGGGCGAGGGCGACGGCCGACTCGACGTCCCGGCGGTGAAGGCCGCCGTGTACCGGCACCTCGCGGTGACGGCCAACGTCGACGTGCCCGGCGACCGCGGCGCGTCCGCGGCCGGTGCCCACCAGGCCCGCTGGGTGACGTTCTTCGGAGGGACCGGCACCCTGGTGCTGCTGCTCGCGATCGGCTTCGGCGCCCTGGCCCAGGCCCTCCGCTTCGCCGCCGCAGTCGCGCCCCTCGCGACCCTCGGCGGTGACACCCGGCTGGTCCGGGTCGCCGCCCGGTACCTGCTGGGCCTGCCGGTCCTGGCTGCCGCCACTCTCGCGATCACACTGGACACGGTGCTGACGCTGCCCAGAGTCCAGAACCCCGACATGCTCACCACCCCCGCACGCTCCCTCACCGACTACGGCCTGCTGCTCGCGGCGGCCGCGCTGCTCGCCACCGCCCTCGCCGCCACCGCCGGAACGGCCGCCGCCCGCCACGGCAGACGCTGGACACCGACGGGGGCCTGAGGCGAGTCTGCGGGCCCGCCCCTTCAGCCGGTGGCCGGCCGGACGGGCCGCGCGACAACGACGAAGCCGGTGGAGCCACGCCCCATCGGTCCACCGGCTTCGTCACGCGGTCAGGCCGCTTCCATGTCGGGCTTCGTCCTCCTCGGTGCCACATTGGCGCACGTGGACAGGGGCCTCGCCCCGGTCAGGGCGGAGCGTGACGAGCCCGGCCGTCGTGGGGGCGGTGCCGATCCCGGATTCAGGGTCCGCACAGCGGTACGAGCTCACTCGTGAGAAGTCGATGCCGACTGTTCGCTCTGCCGAAACCCACTCCCGGCTTCGCGGGTGGCGGCCCAGGAGGCGAGCAGACGCAGGCCCTCGGCGGAGGCGGAGCCGGGTTCGGCGGAGTAGACGGTGAGGGTGAGGCCGGGTTCGGCGGCCAGCTCCAGGCCTTCGTACGCGAGGGTGAGGTCGCCGACCGCGTGGTGGTGGAAGCGTTTGGTGCCGGTGCCGTGGTGACGGACGTCGTGGGCGCCCCAGCGGGTCCGGAACTCGTCGCTACGGGTGGAGAGCTCACCGACGAGGTCGTGGAGGTCCTTGTCGTGGGGGTCCCGGCCGGCCTCGGTGCGCAGGATGGCGACGGCGATGTCGGCGGCCTGGTCCCAGTCGGGGTAGAAACGGCGGGAGGCGGGGTCGAGGAAGTTGAACCGGGCCAGGTTGTTCCGGTTGCCGGGTGTGTCGTAGACCTCGGCGTAGAACGCGCGGGCCAGCTGGTTGGCGGCGAGCAGATCCATGCGGCCGTTGCGGACGAACGCCGGCCCGGCGGTGACGGCGTCGAGCATCCACTGCAGGCTGGGGCGCGGCGTCCACGGGCGGCCGCCGGTGCGGCGGCGGGGGCGGGCGAGAGCGTCGGAGCCGTCGGCGGCCTGGGCGAGGCGCAGCAGGTGGGCGCGCTCGGCGTCGTCGAGCTGCAGGGCGCGGGCGACGGCCTCCAGGACGGCGGGCGAGGCACCGGCGAGGCTGCCGCGTTCCAGCTTGGCGTAGTACTCGACGCTCAGATCGGCGAGGGCGGCGACCTCGCTGCGCCGCAGGCCGGGCACCCGGCGGCGGGAGCCCGCGGGCATGCCCGCCCGTTCGGGGGTGATCTTCGCGCGCCGCGAGGTGAGGAACTCGCGGACCTCCTGGCTGTTGTCCACGCCTTCGACGGTACGGCGATCCGGGCGGTCGAGGGGTGTACTGCCGGTACACCCCTCGACGGTGACTCGCTGCGCCCGCCGGCACCGGGTTTCCTGGATCACGTGGCGCTCTCCGCCTCGGGGCCGACAGGACCGACAGGACCGACAGGACCGACAGGACCGACAGGACCGACAGGAGTGTGCGCCCGACCCGTACTCGGCGGCGGCCGGCTCGCCCGGCCGCCGCGCCCCGGAACGCGAAGGAAGATCCCCATGCGCGGCGCAGTGATCCACGCCCCCGGTGACGTCCGCTTCGAGACGCTGGACGACCCGAAGATCCTCCACCCCACCGACGCGGTCATCCGCACGGCCGTCACCTGCGTGTGCGGCTCCGACCTGTGGCCCTACCGGGGCGCGGAGCCGATCGGCGATCCGCACCCGATGGGCCACGAGTACGTCGGCTTCGTGGAGGAGGTCGGCTCCGAGGTGACCGGTCTGCGGCCGGGTCAGTTCGTGGTCGGCTCCTTCGCGACCTCCGACAACACCTGCCCGAACTGCCACAACGGCTTCCAGTCGAACTGCCTGCACCGGGAGTTCATGTCCACCTGCCAGGCCGAGTACGTACGCATCCCGAACGCCGCCGGGACCCTGGTCGCCCTGGACGAGGTCCCAGGCGAGGAGTTCTGGCCGGGCCTGCTGGCGAACTCGGACGTGATGGGCACCGGCTGGTGGGCCGCCGACGCCGCCCACGTCCGCCCCGGCTCCACGGCGGTGGTGGTCGGTGACGGCGCGGTCGGCCTGTGCGCGGTGATCGCCGCGAAGGAACTCGGCGCGGAACGGATCATCGCCATGTCCCGCCACGCCTCCCGGCAGAACCTCGCCCGCGCCTTCGGCGCCACCGACATCGTCACCGAACGCGGCGAGGACGGCATCGCCCGGATCAGGGAACTGACCGGCGGCATCGGCGCCGACAGCGTCCTGGAGTGCGTCGGCACCGCCCAGTCCATGCAGCAGGCCCTGCACTCCGCCCGCCCCGGCGGAAACGTCGGCTTCGTCGGTGTCCCGCACGAGGTCGCCCTCGACGGGCAGGAACTGTTCCTCTCCCACGTCGGCCTGCGCGGCGGCCCCGCCCCGGTGCGCCGCTACCTGCCCGACCTGATCGAACGCGTCCTGTCTCGCCGCATCGACCCCGGCAAGGTCTTCGACCTGACCCTGCCCCTCGACCAGGTCGCCGAGGGCTACAAGGCGATGGACGAGCGCCGCGCGATCAAGACCCTCCTCACGCCCTGACCGCCCCCACCCCCGCCCCACCCCCGTACAAGGAGCACGCGTGCAGATCACCCGAAGCTCGATCGACACCGCCAAGGGCCCGGCGGACTGGTTCACCGGCGACGTCTACATCGACGCCGTCGCCGCCGCGCCCACGCCCTCCCGGGTCACCGCCAACCTGGTGCACTTCATGCCCGGCGCCCGCACCCACTGGCACCGCCACCCGCTGGGCCAGACCGTCTTCGTCACGGAGGGCATCGGCCTGTGCCAGCGCCGCGGCGGACCCGTCGAGGTCATCCGGCCCGGCGACCGCGTCCTGTTCGAAGCCGACGAGGAGCACTGGCACGGCGCGGCGCCGAACCGGCTCATGGTCCACCTCGCGATCAACGAGGGCGACGACGACCACGACGTCGTGCAGTGGCTGAGCCCCGTCACCGACGCGGAGTACACCGCAGCTCCGGCCACCCACTGACCCGCCCCGTCCCCATACGGAAAGAAGCCCCCATGCCCCGCCCCGCCGGGCCCGTCACCGGCAAGCTCCCCTCCGTCGTGTGGGTGCTGGCCGCCGGCACCTTCCTGATGGGCACCTCCGAGTTCGTCGTCGCCGGACTCCTTCCACAGATCGCCGGCGACCTGCACGTCGGTGTTCCCCGCGCCGGGCTGCTGATCACCGTCTTCGCCGTCGGCATGATCGTCGGCGGGCCGGCCATGGCCCTGGCCACCCTGCGCCTGCCCCGCCGACTGACCCTGGTCCTCGCTCTGGCCGTCTTCGCGCTCGGACACCTCGTAGCCGCCGCCGGCACTTCCTTCGCCGTCGTGCTCGCCGCACGCTTCACCACCGCACTGGCCACCGGCGCGTTCTGGGCCGTCGGCTTCGTCATCGCCACGGCCGCCGCCGGGCCCGGCCGCGCCACCCGTGCGGTGGGCGTCATGATGGGCGGCCTGACCCTGGCCAACGTCGTCGGCGTCCCGCTCGGATCCGTCGTCGGGCAGGCCACCGGCTGGCGGGGCCCCTTCTGGGCGCTGGCCGCCCTGGCGGCCCTGGCCGCCGTGGTCGTCGGCTGCCTCGTCCCCGCCACCGAGCAACGGGCCGGGGTGTCGGTGCGGGCGGAGGTTCGGGCCCTGCGGCAGGGCCCGCTGTGGCTGGCGCTGGCCGCCGCCGTCCTGATCATGGGCGGCGTCCTGGCCACCTACACCTACCTCACACCGCTGCTGACCGGCCGTACCGGCATCCCGCAGGCCGCTGTGCCGCTGGTGCTGATCGCCTTCGGCGCGGGCGCGCTCGGCGGCAACACCATCGGCGGGCGGCTCGGCGACCGCCGCCCCATGGCCACCACGATCACCGCCGCCGCGGCCACCGCTGCCGCCCTGCTGCTGCTCGCCCCGCTCTCCACCCGTCCGGTCGCCGCGGTCGCTCTGGTCTTCCTGATGGCGCTGACCGGCTTCGCCGTCAACCCCGTCGTCACCTCGCTGGCCGTCCGCTTCGCCGGCGACGCCCCCACCCTGGCCTCCGCCCTGACCACGTCCGCCTACAACACCGGCATCGCCGCCGGCTCCGCCCTCGCCGGCCACGCCCTGGACACCGGCCTGGGCTTGACCGGGCCCCCTCTCGTGGGCGGCGTCCTCGCCGCCCTCACCCTGCTGCCGCTGGCCGCCCTCGCGCTGCGCGGCACGCCACGGCGGGCTCGGGCTGCGGTACCGGGCCCGGCCCGCGACGGGGTTCCGGTGCCGGTGCCGGTCCGGCACTGACCCGCCCCCGGCCCCGCCCTTCGCACCGATGGGAGACGGGGGGACGGCTCGGCCCCGGGGCGTGCCCGGGCCGACTGGGAAGGGTCCGGACGCGGGATGGAGGCGGGTCGGGTCAGGCGGCTGGGCGCTTTGGAGCAGGAGCTGGGTGCCGTTGTCGGGTGGTGTCGTTGCGGAAGAGGACGCCGAGTTGCTGCCGGGCGGTGGCGGCGGCGATGTTGTCGGGCAAGGACGGACGGCTGGACCATCGCAGGAGTGAGCAATGAAGTATGTCGATCTCGATGCCCGAGTAGGCGAGCTGACCGGAGTCCTGAACCCCGGCCCCTACCTTGAGCTTCTGCCTGCGCTGAGCCTCAGCCTGCCACCGGGCGCCAGGGCATTCGCCACCGAAGCGAGCCACTACGACTTCGCCGGGCGGCGCTGCGTCAAGGACCTCACGCTCCACCAGGCGGCCTTTCTCCAGGAGGAGAAAGCCCTCGACCTCAGCCTCCGTCACAACTGCTGGAAACACGAGGAGAACCTGGTCATTCGTTATGCGGGGGTGACAGCCGTCCGGATCAGCACTCCGAACGCGTCCTCGACCTGGGACAACCTCGGCACGCTGATCCTGGACGAGATCCTTCCGCACGACCAGGGCTGCACTCACGAGATGGCCTTCAGACTCGGGTCGGTCATCCTCACCTGCAGCGACATCACCGCCACCTGGGTCGCAGCACACTGCCCCGAAGCCCATGGAGGCTGAACAAGCTCAGCGCCTCACCCACAAGCCTTGACTATTGCTCGACCGGCACCCGAACACAGTCAAGCAACGGTAGAAGCCGCCGCTGCACCGGAGGTCGGAAGGGTCCTCCCCGCAAACCGGCGTCAGCCGGCCATGGCCTGGCCGGTGCGGGCTCCCCGCGTCAGGTTGCCGTGGGAATGTAGCGGGCTGCTACGAGCCTGGCCATCGTCCGAAGTCTCGAAAAGTAGGAGGCGCAGTACTCCGAGTTGATCAGGGGCACGACCTTGTCGAGGTCGGCGATGCAAGCCCAGAGGACGGCAATACCACTGTCGTCGAGCCCGCCGTTGAGCTCTCTTTGGACGAGGCCCGCGACGTCGGCGTCCAGGAGGATCAGCTCCACGCCATCAACGTCGATGCCGCGGAAGCTGTCCGGGTACAGGGCTCGCCGGTGTTCCTCCCACAGCGGGGCGAGCCGGCCCTCAGGCTGCGCCCTGTTCATGTAGACCGCTGCCATGTCTACCGCGGATGCTGGGGGAAGAAGCAGGGAAACGGCATTGAAGACAGCACGCACCATGGTGATGGCCCCGACTGGGCCGACGGCGGCACTTGTGACAGTGCCCTGCGTGAGTTCGTCGCGCAGCAGTCGGCTGCGGTCGAGCTCGGCAGCGAGTTCGGCCGGGATGAGCCCAGCGACGGCGGCGCGCTCGATGAGGTCCTGGACCGGTTCGTTGACGGCCAGACGCTCGGCGAGGACGAGCTCCAGGGCCATCAGGGAATGTGTGACGGCAACGGTGGCGAACTCATACCGGTAGTAGGAGTGCCGGATGAGCTCGCGGGACGTTTCCATCGCGCTCATGACGTACATCGACGCGCCGCCGGGCAGAACCAGGTCCGCTACCAACGCGTCCATGCCCGCATAGTCGAGAACGACGTCGCGGGCACGCGGGTCCGGTACTGGCAGAGGGAGTGGGCCGGGCGGCGGCGGCAGGGTATTCACCAGGGCAGTCTTGTCATCTGGGGGCCCTTCGTGCCAACGGATTCGCTCGGGGCAGTTGGCGACCTGGAGCCGCACGTCGCCACTGGCCGGCCGGGCCGTCCAGCTTCCAGTCCAGGTACTGCTTGCCGGGGAAGTAGGCGCAGGCATCGCCGCAGCCCATCGTGATCACCCGGTCGAGGCCGGCACGGCGTCGACTGTCAGCACCCTCGGCACCTCGGTGGAAACGTCGATGCCGACCACGGCCAAGGCCTCGGCCATGACCGGGTTCACGGTGTCGGCCGGGGCGGAGCCGCCCTGGCTGCGCTGCTCCCTGGCGGGCCGGGCGTGGTGGGGAAGTGGGTCGAACGCCTCACCCGGCTCCTAGCGGAGCGATCGGGCTGGTGACCCGCCCCGAAGGGAATGGGCCACCAGCCCCGTGCTCGCTGCCCGGATCAGAGGTAGATCTGCGCTGACCGTCCCGGGTCGTGAACCACGTTTGCCGTGAAGAGGCCGAGGTCGAAGTCCTCGGCTTCGGCGAACGGTGTCAGGTCGTCCTGCAGGCCGTACCATTCCAGCGGAGCCGGGTAGCGAATCTCAATGTACTGGCCGACGGTCAGGACACAATCGGATCCGACGACACGGTGTAGGACGTCAACGGATCCATCGAGCGGGATGACTTCTCCCCCCACCCAAAGTCGGAGCCCGTCCGCGTGCCGGTAGAGCACAAGGGGTGTGCCGGCGAGCTCGCCGTAGTGACCGTGGGGCGCGTCCGAGGGGCCGGCGGTCCGCTCAGTCGGTAGCGGCCGGTGTGTCGGTCCATCGGTCACGATACGCGGAACTCCCCGCGCGGGGCAGGGTGATGCTTCTGCGCAGGGTCCGTGAGGCCGTCGCCCTCACGCTGGTCGGCCGGGCCGGTGCCCGGCCGACGAGCACCTGGCAGCCGGGAGCGGCCGGTCACCCTGATGCGCCTGATTCCGGCCGGCTCCGCCGCCGGCGGATTCCTCGGCGCGTCTCCTGGAAACCCGCCGAGAACAATCGGGCCCGGCACTTCCTCCACCGAACATGCCCACACGGAGGGGTAGGAACCGCTGAGGGAACCCGGCACGCCATGGCGCACCGTTCCACAGCTCAATTCGGCAATCGTTGACTTGCCAGAGGATCGGCCGTTTGCGGACCAGGCGGCTGTCGGCAAAGGGAGTTGAATCTCGGTGTGATTTCCGGGGACCTCCGGAAGGCTGAGAGCTGGAATGACGTTCGCCCCGGGTACCGGCACCGGTTTCCCCGGGGTGGTCGTGCGCGGCGCCGCCTGGGGACCGGACGTGACGGTGGTCAATGGCCGGTGGCACGCTGCCCGCTGTGCCGTAGACCGCCGCCGGGCCGGACACCCGGACCGGCGCGGCCCCGGCTCCGGCTCCGGCTCCGGCTCCTGAAGGATCCGGCCGGGACTACCGAGGACCGCCGCAGCGGGCCGGCGGGCCCGTTCAGGTGCCCGCCACCTCGTTCGCGTATCGTGCGCCGACATCGGAATCCGCGGAGGGCAGTCCATGAACACGTCGGCGTCACCAGCCGCTCCGGGGGCGTTGGGACGGCATCTGGGCCTGTTCGACGCCGTGGTGATCGGGCTCGGGTCGATGATCGGCGCGGGAGTCTTCGCGGCGCTCGCGCCCGCCGCTTCGGCGGCCGGCTCCGGGCTGCTGGTCGGCCTGGCCCTGGCGGCCGTGGTGGCGTACTGCAACGCCACCTCGTCGGCCCGGCTGGCCGCGCGCTATCCGCGGTCCGGGGGCACCTACGTCTACGGCCGCGAGCGCCTCGGCGACTTCTGGGGCTACCTGGCCGGGTGGGGCTTCGTGGTCGGCAAGACGGCCTCGTGCGCGGCGATGGCACTCACCGTGGGCTCCTACGTGTGGCCCGCCCAGGCGCACGCCGTCGCGGTCGCGGCAGTGGTGGCGCTGACCGCCGTCAACTATGCCGGGGTCCAGAAAGCCGCCTGGCTGACGCGCGGAATCGTCGCCGCCGTCCTGGCCGTGCTGGCCGCGGTGGTCACCGCCTGCCTGACCGGCTCGACGGCCGACGCCGGCCACTGGGCGGTCGGCGCGGACGCCGGCTTCCACGGCGTCCTGCAGGCGGGCGGCCTGCTGTTCTTCGCGTTCGCCGGGTACGCGAGGATCGCCACGCTCGGGGAGGAGGTGCGCGATCCGCGATGGACCATCCCCCGGGCGGTCTCGCTCGCCCTCGGCATCACCCTGGTGGTGTACGCCCTCGTCGCGCTCGCCGTCCTCGCCGTACTCGGCCCGGCCGGTCTGGCTCACTCGGCGGCGCCGCTGGTCGACGCCGTCCGGGCCGCCGGCGCCCCGGGCCTGGCCCCGGTGGTGCGCGCGGGTGCGGCCGTGGCGGCGCTCGGCTCGCTGCTCGCGCTGATCCTCGGGGTCTCGCGCACCACCCTGGCGATGGCCCGCGACCACCACCTGCCGCACCGGCTGTCCGCCGTCCACCCGCGTTTCGGCGTGCCGCACCGCGCGGAGCTGGCCGTCGGCGCGGTGGTCGCCGTCCTGGCGGCCACCGCGGACGTGCGCGGCGCGATCGGCTTCTCCTCCTTCGGCGTGCTCGCCTACTACGCCGTCGCCAACGCCAGCGCCTGGACCCTCACGCCCGCGGAGGGACGCCCACCCCGGGTCGTGCCGGTGGTCGGCGCGGCGGGCTGCCTCGTCCTGGCCGCCGCCCTGCCGGCCGCCTCGGTGCTGTGGGGCGCCGCCGTGATCGCGCTGGGCGCCACCGTCTACGGCACGCGCAGGCTGTTTCGCCGGGGCTGAACACGCCTCGGGTGCCGGCCAGTGCACGGACGGCGCCGTGACGCGCGGGCCAGCCGGGCGCCGGCCGGCCGGGAGTCATGGTGACGACGATGCCGCCGCCCGGGCATCGGGGCAGCCGAGAGTCACCGTGACGACGGTGCCGCCGCCCGGGCGCGGGGACAGGGTCACCGTGCCGCCGTGGGCGGTGGCGACCGCCTCGACGATGGCGAGGCCGAGTCCGGTGCCGCCGCTCGTGCGCGAGCGCGAGCTGTCGCCCCGGACGAACCGTTCGAAGACGTGCGGGGCGAGCTCGGGAGGGATCCCCGGGCCGTCGTCGGAGACGGTGACGCGGCGGGCTTCGACCCGCAGGACGACGGTGGTGCCTTCGGGGGTGTGGCGGTGGGCGTTCGAGAGCAGGTTCGTGACGACCTGGCGCAGCCGGTGCTCGTCCCCCGTCACGACGACCGGCTCGGGCGGCAGTTCGAGCCGCCAGCGGTGGCCGGGCGCCGCGACGCGCGCGTCCTGGGTGCAGTCGAGGGCGATGCGGGTGAGGTCGACCTCCTCACGGGCGAGCGGCCACCCCGCGTCGAGCCGGGCGAGCAGCAGCAGGTCCTCGACGATGGCTCCCATCCGGACGGACTCGGCATCGATGCGGCGCAGCGAGTGCGTCACCTCGGCCGGAGCGCTTCCCGGGTGGCCGAGGGCGAGTTCGGCGTGGCCCCGGATGGTGGCGAGCGGCGTCCGCAGTTCGTGGCCCGCGTCGGCAGCGAAGGCCCGCAGCCGGTTCTCGGACGCGTGGCGCTGGGCGAGGGAGTTTTCGACGTGGCCCAGCATCCGGTTGAAGGCGAGGGCGACCCGGCCGGTCTCGGTCCTCGGGTCCGCCCCCGGTACCCGGTCGTCGAGGACGACCTCGCCCGCCGCGAGCGGGAGGGCGCTGATCCGCTCCGCCGTGTCGGCGATGCGGTTCATCGGGCGCAGCGAGAGCCTCACCCAGAGGGCGCCGGCCATGCCGGTGATGCCGAGGGCGATCGCGAAGGAGATCAGCTCAAGTGCGACGACGCGGTTCTCGGTCTCGTGCACCTGGTGCAGGGGGAGGCCGGTGATCAGGACGTCGCCGTCGCGCCCCGCGACGGCGCGGAGGCGGTAGGGGCCCGGGCCGGAGAGGCGCACCGAGCCGGGTGTTCCGCCCACCGGGAGCCGGGCGAGGTTCTGCCGGTCCCGCGGGGTGAGGGCGACGGTGTCGTCGGTGTCGGCCGGGGTGGTGCCCTCGGCGACCCCTTCGTCGTCGGCGTCGCCGTCGACCACGCCCGCGTTGGTGACCCGGCCGTTCACCAGGCGGGCGCCGAAGGTGCCGGGGCTCTGGGCGCGGGTGTCACCGCGTGGTCCCGGGCCGGCGCCGCTGTGTTCCAGGCTGGCGGCGTACCGTCCGCCCGCGTCGGCGAGGCGCTGGTCGAGCTGGTTCACCAGGTAGTGGTCGAGCGCGGTGGTGACGGCGAGGCCGACACCGGCGAAGGTGACGGCCAGCAGGGCCAGCAGGCCTGCGACCAGCCTGCTGCGGATGGTGCGCGGCACGAGGCGGCTCTCCACCAGCCGGCCCTTCACCGAGCGGCTCTCCGCCGAGCGATCCTTCAGGGAGCGGCCCTTCACCGAGCGGCCCTTCACGCGACCGGTGCTTTGATCAGGTAGCCGGCGCCCCGGACGGTGTGGATCATCGCGGGCCGGCCCGCGTCGACCTTCTTGCGCAGGTAGCTGATGTAGAGCTCCACGACGTGGGCCTGCCCGCCGAAGTCGTAGGACCAGACGGCATCCAGGATCTGGGCCTTGCTCAGCACCTGGCGCGGATGCTGCATCAGGTAGCGGAGCAGCTGGAACTCGGTCGGGGACAGCTCGACCGGGGTGCCGCCCCGGAGCACCTCCCTGGACTGCTCCACCAGGACGAGGTCACCCAGCACGAGGGCACCCGCCGGCACCGCGGCCGCGGAGGTGTCCGCCGCCCGGGCCCGCCGCAGCAGCCGCCGCAGCCTGACCACGACCTCCTGCAGGCTGAAGGGCTTGGTGACGTAGTCGTCGCCGCCGGCTTCGATCCCCGCGATCCGGTCCTCGACGGCGTCGCGGGCGGTCAGGAACAGCACCCGTACCTGGGGCTGCTCGGCGTGGATGCGTGCCAGCACCGCCATGCCGTCCAGGCCGGGGAGCATCATGTCCAGCACGACGGCGTCGGGCTCCCAGCCGCGGCACTCCAGCACCGCCTCCTCCCCCGAGGCCGCCCCGCGCGACTCCCAGCCCTCGTGGCGCAGCGCGGCGCACAGCACCTCGACCAGGTCGGGTTCGTCGTCGACGACCAGGACACGCGGGGTGGGCACGGGCATGGCATCCCATCCGGTCGGCGCTCCCGGTCGCCGGGGGCGTGCGGTCGCTCTCTGCGCCATTGTGCCGTGCCAGGGTGAGAATCCGCTGAGACCGCGAACCGTCGATCATGGCCCTGAGCTGGCACAACTCCCTGCGGGAGGGTCGGTGGCGGCGGAACTCAGAGGGAACTGAGAGGTACGGCTGACACGGTGGGCGGGTCTCCGGATTACGGTCGTCCGCGCACCCTCCCGGGCCGCGCGCAGGGCGTCGGAGCCGCGCAGAGAGGAACAGGACCATGGGTACCGCAGTCCAGCGACCGCGTCGCGCCGCGCCTGCCGGCCACCGTCGGCTCCAGCACACCTCACAGCGGCCGGTGCTCCCGCCGTGGCTGCTCGCCCGGCTCGTCCCGCCGGCCGTGGCCACCGGAGCGGGCGCCGTGCTCGCCCTGTGGTGGCAGGACACCTACGCGGTGACCGGTGCCGATCAGTGGCTCACCGGCGCGGGCCGGATCACCGGCCTGCTCGCCGGGTACGCCGCGCCGGTGCTGCTCCTGCTGATGGCCCGGATACCCGCCCTGGAGCGGGACGTCGGTGCGGACCGGCTGGCGCGCTGGCACGCGATCGGCGGGCGCTACCTGGTCGGTCTGGTCACCGTCCACGTCCTCACCGTCGTCTGGGGGTCCGCGCTCACCGCGCACCGGGCCGTCGTCGGCGAAACCGTGCGGATGGTGCTCCACGACCCGGACATGCTCAAGGCCACCGCGGCCACCCTGCTCCTCCTCGGCACCGGCGCCGTCTCGGCCCGGGCGGCCCGCCGCAGGCTGGGCTACGAGACCTGGTACTACCTGCACCTGGCGACCTATCTCGCGGTCGCCCTCGGCTTCGCCCACCAGCTCACCAACGGCGCCGACCTCGGCCGGGGGCCCGCCCGCGCCGGCTGGTACGTGCTCTACGTCGCCGCCTTCGCCGTGCTGGGCTGGTACCGGCTCGCCGTCCCGTTCCTCCGCGACCGCCGCCACCGGCTGCACGTCGCGGAGGTCCGTCCCGAGGGTCCCGGGGTGGTGTCCGTCCTCCTGACCGGTGAGCGGCTGGCCGAACTGCGCGCCGAACCGGGCCAGTTCTTCCGGCTCCAGTTCCTCGCCCCGGGACTGCGGTGGGCCGCGAACCCGTACTCGCTCTCCGCGCCGCCCACCGACCGGTTCCTGCGCTTCACCGTCAAGGGACTCGGCGGCCACAGCGCCGCCCTCGCCGGCCTCCGCCCGGGGACCCGGGTGCGCGCCGAGGGCCCGTACGGGGCCTTCACCGCCCGGCGGCGGACCCAGCGGCGTGTCCTGCTGATCGCTGGCGGCGTCGGCATCACCCCGCTGCGGACCCTGTTCGAGACCCTGCCGGCCGGGCCCGGTGAGCTGACCCTGCTCTACCGGGCCCGGGACGGCGAGGACCTGCTGTTCCGGCAGGAACTGGAGCGGATCGCCGGGACGCGCTCGGCCCGCCTGTCCTACCTCGTCGGCCGTCGTGACGTGACGGGCGACCCGCTCTCCGCGGCCGCGCTCGGCCGGCTGGTGCCGGGCCTGGCGCAGCACGACGTGTTCCTGTGCGGGCCGGCGGCCATGACCGGGGCGGTCACGCGCGAGCTGCGTGCCGCCGGTGTCCCCGCCCACCGCATCCACCACGAGTCGTTCGACCTCTGAAGGAGCCCGCCATGCGCCGCGCCGTTCTGGCCAGCACCGTCACCGCAGCCGGCGTCGTCCTGCTGCTCTCCCTCAAGCCGCACGGCTCCGCCTCCCCCGGGGCCGCCCCCGTCATCGGTTCCGATCCGGGCGGTACCGCGTCCGCTGCCCCGGTGACGCCCGGAGGGTCGTCGGCCGGGGGGTCGTCGGCCGGGGCGTCGTCGTCCGGGGCGTCGTCGTCCGGGGATTCGTCGCCCTCGGCCGCCGCAGGAGCGGGTAACGCTTCCGGCACCCGGGTCGTCACCGGCAACGCCGTCGACACCCGCTACGGACCGGTCCAGGTGCGGATCACCCTCAGCGGTGGCCGGATCACCAAGGCCGAGGTGGTGCAGTACCCGTCGGAGAGCAGGCGCGACCTGGAGATCAACCAGTTCGCGCTGCCCCGGCTCAATCAGGAGGCCGTCTCCGCGCAGAGCGCACGCGTCGACGCCGTCGCCGGCGCCACCTACACCAGCGAGGGCTACCAGCGGTCGTTGCAGAGCGCCCTCGACCAGGCGGGCGTCTGATGCTCAGACACGCCGAGCACGCCATGGGGACGGTCTTCTCCTTCGCCGTCCGCGACGCCGCGCCCGCCGACCTCGCCCCGGCCCTCGCCGAACTCCACCGGCTCGACCGGCTCTTCTCCCCCTACCGTCCGCTGAGCCAGATCAGCCGTCTCGCCCGCGGCGAGCTGACCCTCGCCCAGTGCGATCGGCTGGTCGCCGAGGCCCTCGACCACTGTGCCGCCGTGGCGCGGGAGACCGCCGGCTACTTCTCGGCGCGGGCCGGCGGCTCCCTCGACCCGTCGGGCTGGGTCAAGGGCTGGGCGATCGAACGCGCCTCCCACCTGCTCACGGCCGCCGGATTCCCGCACCACAGCGTGACCGGTGGCGGAGACGTCCAGACGGCCGGAGCCCCCGCGCCCGGCCGCTCGTGGCGCGTCGGCATCGCCGACCCGGCGGCCCCCGGCCGGCTGGCCGCCGTCGTCGAGGCGCGCGACCGCCTCGCGGTCGCCGGATCCGGTACGGCCGAGCGCGGCCAGCACATCCTGGATCCGCACACCGGGCGCCCGCCGCACGGCGCGCTCTCGGTCACCCTGATCGGCCAGGACATCGCGCTCACCGACGCGTTGGCGACGGCCGCCTTCGCCATGGGGCCAGCCGCCGCCCTGCACTGGGCCGAGCGACGCAGCGGCATCGAGGCCCTCGTGATCCTGTCCGACGGCACCCGCCTGGGCACCTCCGGCCTGACCACCCTGCTCGCCCCGGCCTGACCCGGGACGAGGCTTCGGCACGCCGCGTCGAACCGGGTGGTGGTGGCGCGGCGTTCCAGGGCTTCGGGCTCGACGAATTCGACGCGCGGTGCGTCGTCCGCGCCGTCGAGCCGGCCGAACAGCGGTCGCGTCGCCAGGCTCGACACCGCCTGCGGCCGAGGCGGGACGTCGGTGACCGGCCGTGCGAACGACACAGCGGCCCGGACCACCGACGGACCGGCGGAACGGAAACCGGGTTCCGGCGCGGCGATGAGTTTTCCGGCCCCGGCAGGTCTATATCTCGACCGGGATCACCGACTCATCGGGAGTACAGACATGGGACTCATCCACATCGAGCTGTTCGCGACCCTCGACCTCGTCGCGCAGGCGCCAGGCGGACCCGACGAGGACCCGGCGGGGTTCCCGTTCGGCGGCTGGCAGGCGCCCCTGCTGAACGAGGCCACCGGCGCGCAGATCGTCGCCGCGTACGAGGGCACCGACGCCCTGCTGCTCGGCCGGCGCACGTACGACATCTTCGCCTCCTACTGGCCGCACCAGAAGGACGGCGAGATCGCCGAGCTCTTCAACCGCGTCCCGAAGTACGTCGCCTCCCGGGGCACGCCCGACCTCCCGTGGGCCGGGTCCACCCGGCTCGGCCCGGACCTGGCCGGCGCGGTGCGCGAGATCCGCGAGCGGCACGAGCACGTGAAGGTCGTCGGGAGCCTGGACCTGGTGCAGACCCTCCTGCGGGAGAGGCTCTTCGACCGTCTCGACCTCTGGGTGCACCCGATCACGCTCGGCGTCGGGAAGAAGGTGTTCGACGGCGGCGCGGTGCCCACGAACCTCACCCTCCTCGAACCGCCGGTCGCCGGTCCGGAAGGCACCGTCTACCTGCGCTACGGGCTCGCCGACGGCACGCCCGCGACGGGCGACATGAGCGCGCCCGACCGCGGTCTCGGCCGCGACGAGTCCCGATGACCCGATGACCCGATGACCATCGTCCATACCCACGGGATCGCCCTGGGCATCGAGTCGTTCGGCCGCGAGGACGCGCCACTCGTCCTGCTCGCGGGCGGAACGACGATGCTCTCCTGGCCCGACGCGCTGTGCGAACGCCTCGCCGCCGGCGGACGCCGCGTGGTGCGCTACGACCTGCGCGACAGCGGGGAGTCGACGACCGCGGATCCGCAGGCGCCCGGCTACACCCTGCGCGACCTCGCCGCCGACGCGGCGGCCCTCGCCGAGACGCTCGGCGGGGGCCCCGCCCACCTCGCGGGCATCGGCGTCAGCGGCATGGTCGCCCAGGTCGCCGTGCTCGACCACCCGGACAGCTTCTCGGCGCTCACGCTCGTCGGCACCCGTCCCGTCGCTCCCGGCCCGCCCGACGACGACCTCCCCGACCACGACCCCGCGACCATGCGCCGGCTGTTCGCACGCCCGCTGCCCGACTGGACCGACCGCCGGGCCGTCGCCGAGTTCGCCGCCACCGGCGCCGAGATCCTCGGCGACGACCCCGCCGCCGCCCGCGCGACCGCCGCGCGCATCTGGGACCGCACCCCCGGCACCGCGCCCCCGGTCCAGACGGCCAACCAGCTGCGCATGACGTTCTCCAAGCTCGACTGCCGGCCCCGCTGGCGCGAGCGCCTGCCCGAGATCAGGATCCCCACCCTTGTCGTCCACGGCCGCCGCGACCCGTTCTTCCCCGTCGGCAACGGCGAGGCGATCGCGCGCGCGATCCCCCGGGCACGACTGCTCGTTCTCGAAGACGCCGCCACCGCGATGCCGGACGCGGCCCTCGGCGAGGTCAGCGAGGCGATGCTCGCGCTCGGACCGTGGACGGCCGGCGCTGCGCGGCTCCCGCCTCCGGACGGGTCCGCGCCGCGCGGCGGCCGTCCAGGGTGAACGCCCCCGCCCACCACCGGTCCACCGCGCACCCGCCAGCCTCGGCGGCTCCGGCGCCACCGGGGTCGGCGGCTGCCCGGGAACTGCTCGAACGGCCCCGGGCTCCACGGGAAACGGCTCCTCGGGCGCCGCACCCCCGGTCGCCTCACTCGGCCGGCCGGGTGCGGGGGCGGGCGCGGAACGGGCCGTCGGCGGCGAAGGCGTGGGCGGCGAAGCGTTCGCCCATGCGGCGGTAGGCGGCGGCGGACGGGTGCAGCCCGTCGGGGAGGTCGTCCACGTCGGCCGGGCCGAGGAGGTCGCGTCCGTCGAGGTGGTGCAGGTGAGGGTCGTGGGCCTGCCGGGCCGCGACGATCATCGCCAGCTCGTCACGGACCACCCGCAGCGACAACGCTCCCCCGGCCAGGTCGGCCGGGTCCCCGAGCGCGGTGATCCTTCCGTCCGGGCCCACCGTGGTCGGGCCGGGACGATCCTCCAGCGCGGGGCAGCTCACCGGGGAGATCACCAGCAGCGGGGTGTCGGGGTGGCCGTCCCGGATGGTGTCCAGGAATCCGTGCACCGCCGGGCCGAAGGTCCGCAGGCGGAAGGTGGCCAGGCCCACGATGTTGACGCCGGTCTTGAGGCTGATCAGGTCGGCGGGCAGGTCGCGGATCGTCCGGGCGACGTAGGGGTCCAGCATGGCGTTGCCCGGCTCGCTGAGGTTGGTCACCTCCACGCCCCCGATGGACGCCGCGACCACGGGCCAGGTGCCGGTGGGACCGTCGGCTTCGAGGCAGTGGCTGATGGAACTCCCGTGGTGCACCCACCGGGGCCGGCCGTCGGGAAGGGGTGCCAGGACCTCGCCGTCGGCGCGGAGCGCCACCAGTTCTGTGGGGGTCTGCTGCGGCAGCCACAGCTCGATGTCCTTCATCCCGGCCGGCAGTCCGGCGAAGCGCGCCGTCCCCGGCTTCCCCGGTATCAGCCGCTGCTCGGCCCCGGGGCCCGCCATCCGCATGACGTTGCCCAAGGGCGCCCGCTGCCGCCCGACCAGGACGCCGTCCACCGTCAGGTCCAGCATCCCGGTCGGCCGGGGCTCCGGGTCGCCGTCGAGCTGTCCCGTGGACGTGAGCACCTCGAACTCGAGCACCCGCGCCTCGGTGCGGAACACCAGCCGCACGCCCGAGGGCATCACCGTTCCCCCGTAGACCGACGGGTTCTGGTACTGCTCCTTGGTCCACGCCGGCAGCCGGCGCGGCATCACCCCGGCCGGCGTCCGTTCCAGATCCAGCGCCCCCCGTACCTCGACCGGACCGCCCACCAGCGGATACTCCCGCATCGTCACTGTCACCGCTCCTCGACTCCGGCCCGTCCGGCCGGGCGGGTGCCCGGCCGGAGGCATCAGGCCCCACCACGAACCTAGTCACCGCGACGGTGATGTGGTGTCGGCCGGGTGCGGGTCGTGCCGGTCCGCCGGTCGGATCCCGAGGGGGTACGTACCTGGATCGGCGCCGAGGACGGGGCGGGGCTGCGACGGGGGATCAGCCCGGCGGCGTCCCGCGCCACGCCGAGGTCGGGCGGGAGGCCCTCGCCGCGAAGGGCAGCCCGGAGTGGTCCAGCAGCGGGAAGGCGTTCGGCGTGCCGGTGCCGTCCTGGGCCGCCCAAGGCGTGCCGTTCGACCGGCGCGGGTACTGCCGGACCGGAAACTCCGCGGAGAAGAAGAGAAGTTGACCTCGTCCGGATCCGGTTGCGGATCGTACCTGCCGGAATTGACCAGCCGGCCGCCTGGCGATTCGATCCGGGGGCGTCGAGGAATGCCGTTCGTTTCTCCGCCGCCGTAGCGGGCGGGATATTCGGCGGGTCAATCCGGATGTCGTAGTCACGATGATTCCGGAGCATGACCCGACCGCTCCCGGCCGACCCGTGATAACCGGACGCGGGTTTCCCGGCGAATCGTGCGCCGCCGAGGTGGTCCACGGTGTCGGCCGGATCGAACGGACGCGGGGGCGAGGGGACGTCGCCACCCCGGAACGCGACCCGGTGCGCGAGCCGGAACTCGACCCGGTGCGCGAGCCGGACCTCGACCCGGTGCCCGACGACCTGCGGGAAGGACGTCCCGCCGGCCGCGGTCTGCCCGCCTTCGGCGCAGGTGGCCGCCGCCGGGACGACCGCGGTGCCGCCGAAGGCGCCATCCCCACGGCCTTCGGACATCGCATCCCGCCCCCGTGCTCGTCGCGTCCGAGCGGGAGTCGGCATCGCCCCCGGTCGGCCCGGAAATGACTATCCACAACATGATCGTCTGCCGTCAAATCATGATCGCCGACCCCCGCCGATCTGCGGGGGTGCGGGTCGGGCGTCGGCGAGCAAAGCGTCTCCTTTCCCGGCCAACTGACATGCAGTCAGCACTTCACGTAATATCGGGGCAAAGTGGGCATCGGCCGGCCAATCTTTGCCGATTCGATATCCGGATCCGGGGATTCCCGGTCAGCCGCTCTGCGATCTTGGTGTGGCACGACTTCTTTGCCATCACTATTCGTGGAGAAAACTCTCTTGCCATCGAGGAAGCAGGCCCCGCCCGTTTTTGGGGGCGGGGCCTTCACTACGCGCCGAATGCGGCGGACAGCCGTTCTGGCGGCGCTCGCGCTACTGGTGGAGACGGGGGTCGCGCTCGATGCGCTGACCGCCGACTCCGCCTACGCCGCACCCGCGACCGACCCCAAGGCCACGGCCACCGCACCCGTCAACGAGGCCCCCGACGCGGCCTCCGCCCTGCTCGCCGCCCGGCTGAACGGTCACCGGGTCGAGGTGACCGGCGCCCGGACCGCCACCACCACGCTCTGGGCCGACCCCGCGGGGACGCTGACCCAGGACACCGCGACCGGACCGGTCCGGGTCAAGGTCGGCGACGCCTGGGTCCCGGTCGACACCACGCTGGTGGAGACCCCGGACGGCAAGGTCGCGCCGAAGGTCCACCCGGAGGGCCTGACCTTCACCGGTGGCGACCCCGGCGTGCGCACCGGTGACGCCGTCGCCCCGCCCGCCGGCACGCCCGGGACCGGTATACCCGCCGCCGGCACGCCCGCCGCCGAAGCCCCCGCCACCGGCGCCCCCGCGCACGCGGCCGCGGCCGACGCCCGGGCCGGCCG